>NZ_JBQQBW010000240.1:0-1417 GCF_052245415.1 Streptomyces sp. 8N706
GTCTGGTTGAGTCCGCCGGGTCCGGTGAAGGTCACTGAACCGGTCGGGGTACCGGACGCCGGAGGGGTGGCGACCACGGTGGCGCAGACGGTGACCGTCTGGCCGCAGACCGAGGGATTCGGAGTCACCGTGACCGTGGTGGTGGTGGCTGCTTCGGTGACGGTGACGACGACGGTGCCGGCGGAGCCGGTGAAGCAGGCGTCCTCACCGTTGTAGGTGGCGGTGACGGTGCCGGCGGCGAGCGTGGAGCTGGTGAAGCAGGCTTGTCCGCTGCCGTCGACGGGGACGGTTTGGTTGAGTCCGCCGGGTCCGGTGAAGGTGACGGTTCCGGTGGGTGTGCCGGATCCTGGCGGGTTGGCGGTGACGGTGGCGCAGACGGTGACCGTCTGGCCGCAGATGGACGGGTTGGGCGTGGCCGTGACCGTGGTGGTCGTGGATGCTTCGTTGACCGTGACCGCGACGGTGCCGGTGGAGCCCGCGAAGCAGGGGCCCTCGCCGTTGTAGGTGGCGGTGACGGTTCCGGTGGCGAGTGCGGTGGTGGTGAAGCAGGCTTGTCCGCTGCCGTTGACCGGGACGGTTTGGTTGAGTCCGCCGGGTCCGGTGAAGGTGACGGTTCCGGTGGGTGTGCCGGATCCTGGCGGGTTGGCTGTGACGGTGGCGCAGAGGGTGACGGTCTGGCCGCAGATCGACGGGTTGGGCGTCGCCGTGACGGAGGTGGTGGTCGAAGCTTCCGTCACCGTCACCGACACGGTGCCGGCGGAGGTGGAGAAGCAGGGGTCTTCGCCGTTGTAGGTGGCGGTGACGGTTCCGGTGGTGAGTGTTGTGGTGGTGAAGCAGGCTTGTCCGGTTCCGTCGAGGGGGACGGTTTGGTTGAGTCCGCCGGGTCCGGTGAAGGTGACGGTTCCGGTGGGTGTGCCGGAGCCGGGTGGGTTGGCGACCACGGTGGCGCAGACGGTGACGGTCTGGCCGCAGACGGAGGGGTTGGGGGTCGCGGTCACGGAGGTTGTCGTGGTTGCTTCGTTGACGGTGACGACCACGGTGCCGGTGGAGCCGGTGAAGCAGGGGTCTTCGCCGTTGTAGGTGGCGGTGACGGTTCCGGTGGTGAGTGTTGTGGTGGTGAAGCAGGCTTGTCCGGTGCCGTCGAGGGGGACGGTTTGGTTGAGTCCGCCGGGTTCGGTGAAGGTGACGGTTCCGGTGGGTGTGCCGGAGCCGGGTGGGTTGGCGACGACGGTGGCGCAGACGGTGACGGTCTGGCCGCACACGGACGGGTTGGGTGTGGCGGTGACCGTGGTGGTGGTGGTTGCTTCGTTGACGGTGACTGCGGCGGTGCCGGTGGAGCCGGTGAAGCAGGGGTCTTCGCCGTTGTAGGTGGCGGTGACGGTTCCGGTGGTGAGTGTTGTGGTGGTGAAGCAGGCTT
>NZ_JBQQBW010000241.1:0-1379 GCF_052245415.1 Streptomyces sp. 8N706
CTGACTTGTTGAATCGACCGCAGGCGCTCGGTCTGCAGCCGTAGCGTCCAGGGTGCCGGTCGGCACGGGCTCGTGTAGTGTCTTGCCGCCCTGCGGGCTGGCTCATGATTAGCGTGCCGCCGCTGTCCGGCACCCGCGCGGTGTGGCTCGACAGAGGCATGAATGTGTGTGACTGCTACTTCAAGTCAGAGTGCCCACCGCACATTTCTGCCCGTCAGCCGCCAGGTGAGGATGCGCATGATCATTATCGGGATCGATCCCCACAAGTCCTCGCACACCGCAGTCGCTGTCGATGTAGCAGGCCACAAGATTGGTCAGCGGCGGTTCGTCGTCAACTCCGGGACCTTCGGTCGGCTTCTGCACTGGTGCGCGCAGTGGCCGGGGCGCCGGTTCGCGGTCGAAGGCGCCGGCGGTCTCGGTCGGTCTCTTGCTCAGCAGCTGGCCGCCGCGGGCGAGGATGTCGTCGACGTGCCTTCCACCTTGTCGGCCAGGGCCCGTCTTCTGGCCACCGGCGGGGACCGGAAGACCGACCCCGCGGACGCTCTCCACGTGGCCCAGGTCGCGCTCTTCCGCACTGATCTGCGCAAGGTCACCGCGGAGGACCAGTCCACGATCCTGCGGCTGCTGACCGAGCGGCACGACGACCTGACCGGCGAGCGGACCCGTATCGTCAACCGTCTCCACGCGGTCCTTCGCGACCTGTTGCCCGGTGGCGCCCCCACACGGCTGTCGGCAGAGAAGGCCGCGACTTTGATGAAGGGCATCCGGCCGGCCACTGCGACGGACCACTGCCGCCGGGACATCGCTCGTGATCTGCTGGCCGACCTGCGCAGGCTTGACCGGCAGGTCAAGGACAACGAGGCCCAGATGCGCGATGCTCTCGCTGCCGCACGAACCAGCCTGACGTCGCTGCCCGGACTGGGCACGGTACTGGCTGCGAAGCTCCTGGGCCACGTCGGCGACATCAGCCGCTTCCCGACAGAACACCACTTCGCCAGCTACGTCGGCAGCGCGCCCTTGGACGCCTCCAGCGGCAAACGGGTACGCCATCGGCTCAACACCGGGGGTAACAGAGCCTTGAACAGTGCGCTTCACATCATCGCTGTCTGCCAGATCCGTAACGATGGGCGCGGCCGGGAGTACTACCTCCGCAAGATCGCCGAAGGAAAGACACCCGCCGAGGCCCGCCGAGCCCTCAAGCGACGCCTCTCCAACGTGGTCTACCGGATCATGAAACGCGATCAGCGAGTTCAACTTGCAGAAGCTGCTTGACACACAGAGGCGCTAATCAACGGCGGATCTGCTGATCAAGGGGAGACGCCAAGTGAGCGAGACGACGATCGAGCACGAGTCCGTCGAGGAGCCGGCAGGTGGTGCGA
>NZ_JBQQBW010000242.1:0-1141 GCF_052245415.1 Streptomyces sp. 8N706
GTGGGAAACGTGTGCGCCGATTGACTAAGGGTTCCTGGGTCAAGCTGATCTGCCCAGGGTAAGTCGGGACCTAAGGCGAGGCCGACAGGCGTAGTCGATGGACAACCGGTTGATATTCCGGTACCCGCTTTGAAGCGCCAGCGCTGAATCTGGTGATGCTAAGGCCGTGAAGCCGCCCTGATCTCTTCGGAGTTGAGGGGAGTGGTGGAGCCGCCGGCCCGATCCAGTAGTAGGTGAGCGATGGGGTGACGCAGGAAGGTAGTCCAGCCCGGGCGGTGGTTGTCCCGGGGTAAGGGTGTAGGACGTTGTGCAGGTAAATCCGTGCAACTTGTGTCTGAGACCTGATGCCGAGCCGATTGTGGTGAAGTGGATGATCCTATGCTGTCGAGAAAAGCCTCTAGCGAGTTTCATGGCGGCCCGTACCCTAAACCGACTCAGGTGGTCAGGTAGAGAATACCGAGGCGTTCGGGTGAACTATGGTTAAGGAACTCGGCAAAATGCCCCCGTAACTTCGGGAGAAGGGGGGCCATTGCTGGTGATCACCCTTGCGGTGTGAGCTGGTGGTGGCCGCAGAGACCAGCGAGAAGCGACTGTTTACTAAAAACACAGGTCCGTGCGAAGCCGTAAGGCGATGTATACGGACTGACGCCTGCCCGGTGCTGGAACGTTAAGGGGACCGGTTAGTGGGGTTTCGATCCTGCGAAGCTGAGAACTTAAGCGCCAGTAAACGGCGGTGGTAACTATAACCATCCTAAGGTAGCGAAATTCCTTGTCGGGTAAGTTCCGACCTGCACGAATGGCGTAACGACTTCTCGACTGTCTCAACCATAGGCCCGGTGAAATTGCACTACGAGTAAAGATGCTCGTTTCGCGCAGCAGGACGGAAAGACCCCGGGACCTTTACTACAGCTTGATATTGGTGTTCGGTTCGGCTTGTGTAGGATAGGTGGGAGACTGTGAAATCATCACGCCAGTGATGGTGGAGTCATCGTTGAAATACCACTCTGGTCGTGCTGGATGTCTAACCTGGGTCCGTGATCCGGATCAGGGACAGTGTCTGGTGGGTAGTTTAACTGGGGCGGTTGCCTCCCAAAGGGTAACGGAGGCGCCCAAAGGTTCCCTCAGCCTGGTTGGTAACGGA
>NZ_JBQQBW010000243.1:0-1030 GCF_052245415.1 Streptomyces sp. 8N706
CGGCCGGGGTCCTCGCCGTTGATCCGGAACTCGAAGGAGTGGCCGCGGACCGGCGGGTCCTCGTATCCCAGTTCTTCGCCGTCGGCGATGCGGAACATCTCGCGGACCAGGTCGATGCCGGTGACTTCCTCGGTGACCGGGTGTTCGACCTGCAGGCGGGTGTTGACCTCCAGGAAGGAGATGGTGCCATCGGCGCCGACGAGGAATTCCACGGTGCCCGCGCCGATGTATCCGGCCTCTTTGAGGATGGCCTTGGAGGCGGCGTACAGCTGCCGGTTCTGATCTGGGCTCAGGTAGGGGGCGGGGGCCTCCTCCACCAGTTTCTGGTGGCGGCGCTGGAGGGAGCAGTCGCGGGTGGAGACGACCACGACGTTGCCGTGGGCGTCGGCCAGGCACTGGGTCTCCACATGGCGGGGCTTGTCCAGGTAGCGCTCGACGAAGCATTCGCCGCGGCCGAAGGCGGCGACCGCCTCGCGGACGGCGGAGTCATACAGCTCCGGGACCTCCTCCAGGGTGCGGGCGACCTTCAGACCGCGGCCGCCGCCGCCGAAGGCGGCCTTGATCGCGATGGGCAGGCCGTGTTCCTCGGCGAAGGCCAGGACTTCCCCGGCGCCGGAGACCGGGTCGGGGGTGCCGGCGACCAGCGGGGCACCGGCACGCTGGGCGATGTGCCGGGCGGCGACCTTGTCCCCCAGGTCCCGGATGGCCTGCGGCGGCGGGCCGATCCAGGTCAGCCCGGCATCCAGGACCGCCTGGGCGAAGTCGGCGTTCTCCGAGAGGAACCCGTACCCGGGATGGACGGCATCCGCGCCGGAATCAGCCGCGGCCTTGAGGACCTTGGCGATGTCCAGATAGCTGGCGGCCGGGGTGTCACCACCCAGCGCGTAGGCCTCGTCGGCCGCGCGGACGTGCAGTGCGTCCCGGTCCGGATCGGCGTACACCGCGACCGATCCGATCCCGGCATCCCCGCAGGCACGGGCAACGCGGACAGCGATTTCGCCACGGTTGGCGATGAGCACCTTGCGCACGA
>NZ_JBQQBW010000244.1:0-1021 GCF_052245415.1 Streptomyces sp. 8N706
ATCATGCGCCGAAGCGTAGGAGCGGCACCCGCGACGACGGACGGGAATCCACAAACCCACTCCCGCCAGACGATCTACACCCCAGACTGCCGCCCACGACCAGCACGAGCACCCCCAAACGAGGTCAAGCCACCCCGCTGACCAGCCACTTCAAGATGGCGGAGCTTCACTGGGCAGCGTGAGGGGGTGGTAATGGCCACAGTGGTGGGTGACCTGCACGAGCCAGCCGTCGGCTTGTTGCCTGCCTGCGGTCTGGTGATCGCGGGCAGGCAGCAAGCCGATGCCGTCCGTATGGCTGCTCACGGTTCTGCCGCCGCAGCCGGCGCAGCTCTTCCTCCTCCGCCGAGGTCAACGCGCCGGCCGGGCCTTCACTGCGGTCGGTGTCATCCTGGCGGACCCAGTTCCGCAGGCCCTCCGCGCTCACGCCCAGCTCCCGGGCCGCCGTCACGTTCCTGCCCGGAGAGCGGACAAGCGCGACCGCGTCCCGCTTGAACTCAGCGGAGTACCGCTTACTCATGTTGCTCTTACTCACTGCCTGGCACTGCTTCCTCCCAGACCATCGGTCCCAGTATCAGGCTGTCCAGCTCGTAGGGGAAGCTTCACCCCTGGTCGCCGGGTTGGTAGTTGGGGTTTGGCGACCAGTAGTCCGGCTGGCCCACCGGGTTACGCGGCTGCGGGCCGGGTGTCTCTTGAGGCGCCCGAGGCGCCGGGCGCCCATTGGACATGTGGTCGCCCGGTTGGTAGCTGGGGTTCGGCGACCAGTAGTCCGGCTGACCCACCGGGTTACGCGGCTGCGGACTGGGTGTCTCTTGAGGCGCCCGAGGCGCCGGGCGCCCATTGGACATGTGGTCGCCCGGTTGGTAGCTGGGGTTCGGCGACCAGTAGTCCGGCTGACCCACCGGGTTACGCGGCTGCGGGCCGGGTGTCTCTTGAGGCGCCCGAGGCGCCGGGCGCCCATTGGACATGTGGTCGCCCGGTTGGTAGCTGGGGTTCGGCGACCAGTAGTCCGGCTGACCCACCG
>NZ_JBQQBW010000245.1:0-1016 GCF_052245415.1 Streptomyces sp. 8N706
TGTGCCCGCTGTCGTCGCCGACTGCGGCGAGCACGGCGTGCAGGGCCTGGTGGTGGTCTCGTCCGGTTACGCCGAGAGCGGTCCCGCAGGCCGCGACCGCCAGCGCGAACTCGTCCGCCAGGCCCGCTCGTACGGGATGAGGATCATCGGGCCCAACGCCTTCGGCCTGCTCAACACCGACCCTGCCGTACGCCTCAACGCCTCCCTCTCGCCCGAGCTGCCGCCCGCCGGCCGGCTCGGGCTCTTCAGCCAGTCCGGCGCCATCGGCATCGCCCTGCTCTCGGGGCTGCACCGGCGCGGCGGGGGGCACGTCGGGATCTCCACCTTCGTCTCCGCGGGGAACCGCGCCGACGTGTCCGGCAACGACTTCCTGCAGTACTGGCACGACGACCCGCACACCGAGGTCGCCCTCATGTACCTCGAATCCATCGGGAACCCGAGGAAGTTCACCCGGCTCGCCCGGCGCACCGCCATGGTGAAACCCGTGGTGGTCGTCAAGGGCGCCCGGCACAGCGGCCGTGCGCCGACCGGACACACCGTGCCCACGACCCGGATCCCGGACGCGACCGTCTCCGCCCTCTTCCGGCAGGCCGGAGTGATCCGCGTCGGCACCGTCACCGAACTCGCCGACGCCGGACTGCTGCTCGCCGGCCAGCCGTTGCCCACGGGGCCGCGCGTCGCCATCCTCGGCAACTCCGACTCCCTGGGCCTGCTCACCTACGACGCCTGTCTGACCGAGCGGCTGCGCCCGCTGCCGCCCCGTGACCTCACCACGGCCGCCACCCCGGACGACTTCCGCGAGGCACTCGTCACGGCCCTGGAGGACGACCTGTGCGACGCGGTCGTCGTCACCGCCATCCCCTGGGTCGGTGACGGCGACACCTCCGATCGCGAGCACAGCGGCCAGGCCGTCGCCGCGGCCCTGAGGGAGGCGGTGGCCCGCAGCGCGGCGCGCAAACCCGTCGCCGTCGTCCATCTGGAGATGGACGAGCTGGTGGAGGCCCTGGGCGCGCCGG
>NZ_JBQQBW010000246.1:0-984 GCF_052245415.1 Streptomyces sp. 8N706
TGGTGAAGCAGGCCTGTCCGCTGCCGTTGACGGGGACGGTTTGGTTGAGTCCGCCGGGTCCGGTGAAGGTGACGGTTCCGGTGGGCGTACCCGATCCTGGCGGGTTGGCTGTGACGGTGGCGCAGACGGTGACGGTCTGGCCGCAGACCGACGGGTTGGGCGTCGCCGTGACGGAGGTGGTGGTCGAAGCTTCCGTCACCGTCACCGACACGGTGCCGGCGGAGGTGGAGAAGCAGGGGCCTTCGCCGTTGTAGGTGGCGGTGACGGTTCCGGTGGCGAGTGCGGTGGTGGTGAAGCAGGCTTGTCCGCTGCCGTTGAGCGGAACCGTCTGGTTGAGGCCACCAGGTCCGGTGAAGGTCACCGTTCCCGTCGGAGTGCCGGATCCTGGCGGGTTGGCTGTGACGGTGGCGCAGACGGTGACGGTCTGGCCGCAGACGGAGGGGTTGGGGGTCGCTGTCACGGAGGTTGTCGTGGATGCTTCGGTGACGGTGACGGCGACGGTGCCCGTGGAGCCCGCGAAGCAGGAGCCTTCGCCGTTGTAGGTGGCGGTGACGGTTCCGGTGGCCACGGATGTGGTGGTGAAGCAGGCTTGTCCGGTGCCGTCGAGGGCGACGGTCTGGTTGAGTCCGCCGGGTCCGGTGAAGGTGACGGTTCCGGTGGGTGTGCCGGATCCTGGCGGGTTGGCTGTGACGGTGGCGCAGAGGGTGACGGTCTGGCCGCAGATGGACGGGTTGGGGGTCGCTGTCACGGAGGTTGTCGTGGATGCTTCGGTGACGGTGACGGCGACGGTTCCGGTGGAGCCGGTGAAGCAGGGGTCTTCGCCGTTGTAGGTGGCGGTGACGGTTCCGGTGGCCACGGATGTGGTGGTGAAGCAGGCTTGTCCGCTGCCGTTGACCGGGACGGTCTGGTTGAGTCCGCCGGGTCCGGTGAAGGTCACTGAACCGGTCGGGGTACCGGACGCCGGAGGGGTGGCGACCACGGTGG
>NZ_JBQQBW010000247.1:0-897 GCF_052245415.1 Streptomyces sp. 8N706
CCGGCGGCTTCCTCGATGAGGAGGCCTACCAGTGGGTGCGCGATCCGAAGCTTCTCTGCGATGAGGAGTGCCTGCTGCCCTTCGCGATCGGGCTGGACATCAACACTGCCTTCCTCGCGGCCGCGGCGCGCCTGGTCGTCGGCCTGTCCGGCCCCGAGTATGTCCAGCGGCCGGTGTTCGACAAGAAGATCCCCGGCTCCTGGTACGTCGACCTCTCCGGCGTCGAGCTGGACCCGCGTCTCCCGTCGCCGTTCACCCCGTCCGGGCAGCGTCCGGAGGGGCCGGCCTGGTACCAGACCCATACCGTCGCCTACGCCGTCCAGCTCGGCTACGACGTCCGGCCAGTCGATGCGTACCTGCGGCGGGAGACCGGCGCGTACCTCGACCCCTGGCACGACCGCCTCAAGACTGCCTACGTGCAGACGATGGCCGACCTCAAGGTCACGGAGGATCTGGACGAGGCCGGGTTCCTCGCCGCGATGGAGCAGCACAAGCAGGCCGACCCCGGGATGGCGGCCGTGCTCGCGGCGATCAAGTCCACGGTCAAGGGCGGCGTCGGTAAGCTGCGCGAGCGTCCCCAGGGCCGTCACTACCGCGACGGTGAGCGCTGGCCGGCCTTGGAGCGCCCCACCTGGCGCCCCGACATCCGGGCGGCGGTCATCTCCAAGGCCCGGGTGAACATGCACCGCAAGATGCTCAAGACCGCGGAGGCCACCGGCCAGTACCCGCTCGCGGTGCTCTCCGATTGCGTCGTCTACGCCTCGCCGGGTCCCAGCCCGCTTCACTTCCTGCCCTACACCACCTCCGGCAAGCCGCTGCCCGGATCCTTCCGCCTCGGTCCCACACCGGGCCTGTGCAAGGTCGAAGGGGTGCAGGGGATGGCGTGGGCGGTGGACC
>NZ_JBQQBW010000025.1:0-76900 GCF_052245415.1 Streptomyces sp. 8N706
CCAGGTCCACCGGCTCGGGGATGTCCCGGACGGAGCGGTGGGCCGGGGCGCCTTCCAGTTCGGTGGTGCCGTCCGGGAAGGCGTGGTTGACCGCGTGGACACGGCCGGTGAATCCGCCGTCGAGGAGGTTGCGCAGCACGGTGCGGCCCACACCGCCCGGCCGCCGGCCCGTTCCGACGACGGCGACGGAGCCGGGGCCGAGCAGCCGCTGGACGGAGCGGGCCTCGGCGCGCTGCTCCCGGCCGCGCTGGACGGCGAGCGACCGGGCGGTGGGTTCGAGGTCGAACTCCAGGCGCACGACGCCGTCCTCGAAGGTGCGCTCCTGGGTGTATCCGGCGTCCGTGAACACCTTGATCATCTTGTTGTTGGCGGGCAGCACCTCGGCGGCGAAGCGGCGGATACCGCGCTCGCGGGCGACGGCGGCAATGTGTTCGAGGAGGGCGGAGGCCACACCCCGCCCCTGGTGGGCGTCCTGGACGAGGAAGGCGACCTCGGCCTCGTCGGCGGGGGCGGAAGCGGGCCTGCCCTGGCCGTCGATGCGGTCGTACCGCACGGTCGCGATGAAGTCACCGCCCACCGTCGCCGCCAGCCCGACCCGGTCGACGTAGTCGTGGTGAGTGAACCGGCGCACATCCCGGGCGGACAGCCGGGGGTACGGTGCGAAGAAGCGGTAGTACTTCGACTCGTCCGACACCTGTTCGTAGAAGCTCACGAGTCGCCGGTCGTCCTCGGCGGTGATGGGACGGATCTGCGCGGTGCCGCCGTCACGCAGCACGACGTCGGCTTCCCAGTGAGTCGGGTAGGCGTGCTCCGACGGCGTTTCCATGGGGCCAGCGTACGGGCGCCGGGCCGAGGAGAGCACTGGACGCGTCATGAGAGACTGACCGGAAGACTGGTCTAGACAACATCACACACTGCCAAGACCTGGACACGACCCGAAGGGCAACACCATGGTTGAGCGCCGCGTCACCGTCGGCTGGGCCGAGGGCCTGCACGCCCGGCCCGCTTCGATCTTCGTCCGTGCGGCGAACGCCTCCGGCGTCCCCGTGACGATCGCCAAGACCGATGGCAACCCGGTCAACGCCGCCTCCATGCTCGCCGTGCTGGGCCTGGGAGCCCAGGGCGGCGAGGAGATCGTCCTCTCCTCAGAGGCCGATGGCGCCGAGATCGCCCTGGACCGCCTGGCGAAGCTGGTCGCGGAGGGGCTGGAGGAGCTGCCGGAGACGGTGTAGTGCCGCGTCGGCCGGGGCCGCACCAGGTCACCTCGCTACCGGGCAGACCTTGGCCGACGCGGCACTCGGACGAATCTCCCGAATGCTCCCGGAGACGTACCACAGGCAAAAACGCAGGGCGGAGCCGCGGTGGCCCATTCAGGGCACCGCGGCTCTGCTTTTCTTTTTCGCGCAGCTTTCTCACCGGGCTCCACTCCGGCTTCCGTCCTATTTTCGCGCAGCCGAAAGCACGGCTGAAGCCGGAAAAGAATTCCCGACAGTTGTATACGGGATATCTGTTAATTCCGTGCACTCGCTGTGTTGACAGGCTGTTTCGAAGGCCTCACATGGGACGGCCGGCGCAGCCGGTAGGCGGCCAGCGAGCGCTCGGTGTGCGCGGCCATCAGCGCGCGGGCGCGATCCGCGTCCCGCCGGGCCACCGCGTCCGCGATGGCCCCGTGCTCCTCCCAGGACTCGGTCTGCCGCCCCGGTGGGTTCGCCGCGTACACCCAGGTGATCTTGCGGCGGACCTGGGTGAGCAGCGACGCCAGACTGGGGCTGCCGGAGGCCTGGGCCAGGGTCTCGTGGAACCAGTCGCCCAGCGGCCGCAGATCCGTCAAGTGCCCCCGCCTGGCACGCTCCTGGCCCAGCCGTACGAGCCCGCGCAACACCTTGAGGTGCGCTTCGGTACGGCGCTGGGCGGCGCGCGCCGCACCCAGCGGTTCGAGCAGGCCACGGATGTCCAGGAGGTCCGCGGCCTCCTGTTCCGAGGGCTCGGCGACACAGGCGCCCGCATGCCGGCGCGTGGTCACGAAGCCCTCGGACTCCAGCGTGCGCAGGGCCTCGCGGACCGGGACCCGGGAGACGCCGTACCGGCGGGCGAGGACCTCCTCGGTCAGCCGGCTGCCCGGAGGGTGCGCCCCGGACACGATGTCGTCCCGGATCGCCTGGCACACCGCGTGCGCGGGAATGCCCGTCCTGGCCGCCGGCACCGCATCGCCGTTCACCTTCGACCCCGCATGGCCGGACCTCCGTTTAATCCCCGCGAAACGCATTCGGTTGTCGCTTGTTCAGGAACTCTATTGCAATGCGGAGGAATTTCCGACGAGGACGCCCGGACCGGGTATATCTTTGGCCAGAGCTTGGTCAGACGCTGAGGCCGTGCGAGCGGAGATAGGCGACGGGGTCGATGTCCGAACCGTAGTCGGGGGACGTACGGGCCTCGAAGTGCAGATGCGGACCGGTGGTGTTGCCGGTGCTGCCCGAGAGACCGATCTGCTTCCCCGGGGTGACCGTCTCACCGACGGAGACGCCGACGGAGGAGAGATGGCCGTACTGGGTGTACGTACCGTCCTTCATCTTGATCACGACGTTGTTGCCGTACGAGCCGCCCCAGCCTGCCTCGACGACGGTGCCCGCGCCGACGGCGTGGACGGAGGTGCCCGACGAGGCGTGGAAGTCGATGCCGGTGTGGCTGCCGGAGGACCACGCCCCGCCCGAGGACTGGTACCCGGTCGAGACATAACTGCCCCGGACCGGAAGGACGAAGGCGTTCAGCCGCTTGCGCTCCGCCTCACGGGCGGCGCGCACCTTGGCCTCACGCGCCTTCTTCGCCTTGGCCTCCGCCTCGCGCCTGGCCTCGGCGGCGCGCTTCTTCGCCTCCGCTTCGGCCTTCGCCCTGGCGGCCGCCTCGTCGGCGGCCTCCTGCTGGGCGCGCGCCTGGGCGCCGATCGTGTCGGCGAGGGTGTCGCCCGCGGCGATGGCCTGGCGCAGACCGGTCTGCTCGGCCGCCGGAGCCTCGCCGGAGGCGGCGAGCGCGGGGGGCGCCACGGAGCCGACGGCGCCCGCGGTGGCGAGGGTGGCTATGCCTGCGATGTTCGCGCCGGAGCGGACGAGACGGCTCGGCCGGCGGTGTTTCCCGGTGGCACGGGTGAACGCCATGGGTGCGGCGTACTCCTTTCCTTCCTTCTCGCCTACCGGGTTAGCTGACGGGTTCGGAGCAGGAAGGTCTCCTACGGGCCCCTCCGGGGAGGCGCCCGATTCACCCCAAGGGACTTGCCCCGCGCCGCAGGCGGCATCGGGACGGCGGGTCCCCGGCTCCCCTGGCTCGCGCCGTACGGGGACTCGGCGATGACTGCCCGGAGCCGCGGGTGCGGCCGGTGTCCGGTCGGACAGCCGGACCGACGCTAAGCGGGACAACTTTCAATCGCCAAAGAAATCGGGTTCTTTGTAGCGCACACCACAGATGAACGGGCAGTCTCACCAACAAACGGGACATACAGGAGAACCCCGGCGTCTTCGAAGGCGCCGGGGTATCTCCCGCCCTGCTGAGGCGTGTTGTACCGGTCCTGCCGGGGCCCCGCCCTGCGCGGCGTCAACTGCCGCCGGGACGAGGCCCTCCGGCCGGTGCCGCGGCGGAACGGGCCGCGGGTCCGGGGGCGTTGACGACGGTCAGCCGCCGACCACCTTGACCTCGCCGATCCCGAGGGCCCGTACCGGCTCCTCGATCACCGACGCGTCACCGACGAGCACCGTGACCAGACGGTCGACCGGGAACGCGCTGACGGCCGCGGCGGTCGCCTCCACGGTGCCCGTCTCCGCGAGCCGGGCGTACAGCCGTGCCTGGTAGTCGTCCGGCAGATGCTGCTCGACCTGGTCGGCGAGCGTGCCCGCGACGGCCGCCGCCGTCTCGTACTTGAGCGGCGCGACACCGACGAGGTTCTGCACGGCGACATCCCGCTCGGCGTCGGTCAGGCCGTCGGCAGCGAGGGTGCGCAGCACCGTCCAGGCGTCCTCCAGGGCCGGCCCGGTGACCTCGGTGGCCACCGAACCGCTGATGGCGAGCAGCGAGGCGCCCGTGCCGTCGGGGGCGGAGCGCAGCACCTGGCCGAACGCCCGCACGCCGTAGGTGTAGCCCTTCTCCTCGCGCAGCACCCGGTCGAGCCGGGAGGTGAGGGTGCCGCCGAGGCAGTAGACGCCGAGCACCTGGGCGGGCCACACCCGGTCGTGCCGGTCCGGACCGATCCGGCCGATCAGCAGCTGGGTCTGCACGGCACCCGGGCGGTCGACGATCACCACGCGGCCCGTGTCGTCGGCGGTCACCGGCGGTAGGGGGCGGAGTTCGGCGGTGCCGCCGGTCCACGCGCCCAGGGTGTCACCGAACACCACGGCGAGGTCGATCCCGGTCAGATCACCGACGACCACGGCGGTGGCGGTGGCGGGCCGGACATGCGCCTCGTAGAAGGCCCGTACGGCCGCGGCGTCGATGCGCTCGACGGTCTCCTCCGTGCCCTGCCGGGGCCGGGACATCCGGGATTCGGCGGGGAACAGCTCCTTGGAGAGCTCCTTCGCGGCGCGGCGGGCCGGGTTGGCCTGCTCGTGCGGGATCTCGTCGAGCCGGTTGGCGACGAGCCGCTCCACCTCGCTGTCGGGGAACGCGGGGGCCCGCAGGGCGTCGGCGAGCAGACCGAGCGCCTTGGCCAGCCGGGAGGCCGGGACCTCCAGGGAGACCCGGACCCCGGGGTGGTCGGCGTGCGCGTCGAGCGTGGCGCCACAGCGCTCCAGCTCGGCGGCGAACTCCTCGGCGGTGTGCTTGTCGGTGCCCTCGGACAGGGCTCGCGCCATGATGGTGGCGACGCCGTCCAGCCCCTCGGGCTCGGCGTCCAGCGGGGCGTCGAGGTTGACGTCGACGGCCACGACCTGCTGGCCGGGCCGGTGGCAGTGCAGCACCGTCAGGCCGTTGGGCAGGGTGCCGCGCTCCGGGGCCGGGAAGGCCCACGGCTTGGCGGTCCCGCCCTGCGGCTGCGGGTGGAAGGTCATGGTGGCGTCGGTCACTGGGCCGCCTCCTCTTCTGCGGTGTTCTCGGCGGCTTCTGCGGTCTCGACGGCCTCCGGGGCCTCGTTGCCGGCGGCCCCGGTCGGCTCGTAGACGAGGACCGCGCGGTTGTCCGGGCGCAGCCGGGCGGCGGCCACGGCCCGCACCTCCTCGGCGGTGATGTCGAGGACCCGCTGCACGGCGGTCAGCGCCAGCTGCGGGTCGCCGAACAGCACGGCGTAACGGCAGAGCTGGTCGGCGCGGCCGCCGACGGTGGCGAGCTGGTCGAGCCACTCGCGCTCCAGCTGCGCCTGCGCGCGCTCCATCTCCTCCGGAGTCGGCCCCTCCGCGGCGAAGCGGGCCAGCTCCTCGTCGACCGCGGCCTCGATCGCCGGGACCTCGACGCCGCCGGAGGTCTTCACGTCCAGCCAGCCGAGCGAGGGAGCTCCGGCGAGCCGGAGCAGGCCGAAGCCGGCGGCGACGGCCGTACGGTCGCGGCGCACGAGACGGTTGTGCAGCCGGGAGGACTCCCCGCCGCCGAGGACGGTGAGCGCCAGGTCGGCGGCGTCGGCCTCCCGGGTGCCGTCGTGCGGCAGGCGGTAGGCGGCCATCAGGGCACGCGCCGGGACGTCCTCGTGGACCTCCTCGCGCAGCTGCTCGCCGATGACGCCGGGCAGCGAGCCGTCGCGCGGCGGCTGCTTGCCGTCGTGCGAGGGGATGGTGCCGAAGTACTTCTCGATCCAGGCGAGGGTCTGCTCGGGGTCGATGTCTCCGACGACCGACAGCACGGCGTTGTTCGGCGCGTAGTAGGTGCGGAAGAAGTTCCGCGCGTCCTCCAGGGAGGCGGCGTCCAGATCGGCCATCGAGCCGATGGGGGTGTGGTGGTACGGGTGGCCCTCGGGGTAGACCATGGCGGTCAGCTTCTCGAAGGCCGTGCCGTAGGGAACGTTGTCGTAGCGCTGGCGGCGCTCGTTCTTGACGACGTCGCGCTGGTTCTCCATGCTCTCCTCGTCGAGGGCGGAGAGCAGGCTTCCCATGCGGTCGGCCTCCAGCCAGAGGGCGAGCTCCAGCTGGTGGGCGGGCATGGTCTCGAAGTAGTTGGTCCGCTCGAAGCTGGTGGTGCCGTTCAGCGAGCCGCCGGCGCCCTGCACCAGCTCGAAGTGGCCGTTGCCTTTGACGCTCGCCGAGCCCTGGAACATCAGGTGCTCGAAGAGGTGAGCCAGGCCGGTACGGCCCTTGACCTCGTGGCGCGA
This sequence comes from Streptomyces sp. 8N706, assembly GCF_052245415.1. NCBI lineage: Bacteria > Bacillati > Actinomycetota > Actinomycetes > Kitasatosporales > Streptomycetaceae > Streptomyces > Streptomyces sp. 8N706. The sequence goes on from NZ_JBQQBW010000025.1 coordinate 6,278, forward strand.
GCCGACGTCGTACCAGAGGCAGACTGCGGCGACCGGGGTCAGGTGGTCCTCGGAGAGCACCACGCGCAGGCCGTTGGCCAGGCGGTGTTCTGTCGCGGTGAGGCCGCCGGAACCGGCCTGTTGCGTGGCCGTGTGACCCATGGGCATGTACGTCCCTTCGATCGCTGGGGGAGAAATGCTGCCACTGTATGCAAGCGCGCTGACGCCTGGCGAAGTTCCCGGACGGCGGGGCCGCTACGCTTCCGCGATCGGCGATTTTTCGGGAAGCCCGGACGCCGGCGTTCCGTACCTCGTGGCGTCCGGCGTGCGCGGCCTCCGGCCGCCGCCATGACGCGCCACGACACACGGCGGGCCCGGCGGCGCCGCACCCGCCGCCGGGGCCGGGCGCTGCCGCGCTCGGCCGGGTCGTGGATCGCGCTGTCACCGGCGGGGTCCACAATGGTCCGCGTCAGCACCCGCTCAGGCAGTTCTAAGGAGCAGCAGCCGAGATGGCCCGCCGCAGTACGAAGACCCCGCCGCCCGACGACTTCGAGGAGCGCATCCTCGACATCGACGTCGTGGACGAGATGCAGGGCTCCTTCCTGGAGTACGCCTACTCGGTCATCTACTCGCGCGCGCTCCCCGACGCCCGCGACGGGATGAAGCCGGTGCACCGGCGCATCGTGTACCAGATGAACGAGATGGGCCTGCGCCCCGAGCGCGGGTACGTGAAGTGCGCGCGGGTCGTCGGCGAGGTGATGGGAAAGCTGCACCCGCACGGTGACGCCTCCATCTACGACGCCCTGGTGCGCATGGCGCAGCCCTTCTCGATGCGGCTGCCCCTGGTGGACGGGCACGGAAACTTCGGCTCGCTGGGCAATGACGACCCGCCGGCCGCGATGCGGTACACCGAGTGCCGGATGGCCTCGGCGACCTCCCTGATGACGGAGTCGATCGACGAGGACACCGTCGACTTCGCGCCGAACTACGACGGCCAGGAGCAGGAGCCGGTGACCCTGCCGGCCGCATATCCGAACCTGCTGGTCAACGGCGCGTCCGGGATCGCCGTGGGCATGGCGACCAATATGCCGCCGCACAATCTGGGCGAGGTCATCGCGGCCGCCCGCCATCTGATCAAGCACCCCGGCGCGGACCTCGAGACGCTGATGCGGTACGTCCCGGGCCCCGATCTGCCGACCGGCGGCCGGATCGTGGGGCTGAACGGCATCCGGGACGCGTACGAGTCGGGGCGCGGCAGTTTCAAGATCCGCGCGACGGCGGCCGTGGAGAACGTCACCGCGCGGCGCAAGGGCCTCGTGGTCACGGAACTGCCGTTCACGGTGGGTCCGGAGAAGGTGATCTCCAAGATCAAGGACCTGGTCGGGGCGAAGAGGCTCCAGGGCATCGCCGACGTCAAGGACCTCACCGACCGCTCGCACGGACTGCGTCTGGTGATCGAGATCAAGAACGGCTTCCACCCGGAGGCCGTGCTGGAGCAGCTCTACAAGCTGACGCCGATGGAGGAGTCCTTCGGCATCAACAATGTCGCCCTGGTCGACGGCCAGCCGCTGACGCTGGGCCTCAAGGAGCTGCTGGAGGTCTATCTGGACCACCGCTTCGACGTGGTCCGGCGGCGCAGCGAGTTCCGGCGCACCAAGCGTCGGGACCGGCTCCACCTGGTCGAGGGTCTGCTCATCGCGCTGATCGACATCGACGAGGTCATCAGGATCATCCGGTCGAGTGAGAACTCCGCGGAGGCGAAGGAGGGCCTGATCGCCCGCTTCTCGCTGAGCGACATCCAGACCCAGTACATCCTGGACACCCCGCTGCGCCGGCTGACGAAGTTCGACCGGCTGGAGCTGGAGTCCGAGCGCGACAAGCTGGGCGCGGACATCGAGAAGCTGACCCGGATCCTGGAGTCGGACGCGGAGCTGCGCAAGCTGGTGTCGGGCGAACTGGCCCAGGTGGCGAAGAAGTTCGGCACCGACCGGCGCACGGTCCTGCTGGAGTCGGCGAACGCGCCGGTCACGGCGGTGCCGCTGCAGGTCGCGGACGACCCGTGCCGGGTGCTGCTGTCCTCGACCGGGCTGCTGGCCCGTACGGCGAACGGCGAGCCGCTCGGCGAGGGTGACGCCAAGCGCGCCAAGCACGATGTGATCGTCTCGGCGGTCCCGGCGACCGCCCGTGCGGATGTGGGGGCGGTGACCTCCGCCGGGCGGCTGCTGCGGCTCCCGGTGATCGATCTGCCCGTGCTGCCGGAGACGGACCGGGCCCCGAACCTCGCGGGCGGCGCGCCGATCGCGGAGTTCCTGTCGCTGGAGCCGGACGAGTCGCTGGTGTGTCTGACCACGCTCGACGAGTCCTCGCCCGGCCTCGCGCTCGGCACGGAACAGGGCGTGGTGAAGCGTGTGGTGCCGGACTATCCGGCCAACAAGGAGGAGCTGGAGGTTATTTCGCTCCGCGAGGGCGACCGCATCATCGGCGCGGTCGAGCTGCGCACGGGCGAGGAGGACCTCGTCTTCGTCACCGACGACGCGCAGCTGCTGCGGTACGCGGCCGGGCAGGTGCGGCCGCAGGGCCGCGCAGCGGGCGGTATGGCGGGCATCAAGCTGGCAGCCGGAGCGAAGGTGATCTCCTTCGGCGCGGTGGACCCGGCGGCCGATGCCGTGGTGTTCACGGTCGCGGGCGCGCAGGGCACCCTGGGCGGTACCGAGCAGGGCACGGCCAAGCTGACGCCGTTCGACCAGTATCCGCGCAAGGGCCGCGCGACCGGCGGTGTGCGCTGCCAGCGCTTCCTCAAGGGCGAGGACTGTCTCGTGCTGGCGTGGGTGGGGGCGACACCGGCTCGCGCCGCCACGGCGACCGGGGCCCCCGCGGTCCTGCCCGAGGCCGACCCGCGCCGGGACGGCTCCGGGCTGCCGCTGGCCAAGGCGGTGTCGGTGGTCGCGGGGCCCGTGTGACCGGGCCGCGGGCCGCACATGCGGGGAGCGGCGGTCCGGGCCACGAGTGCCTGTGACCGCCGCCCGGCTACGAGAGCGCGTAGCTGCCGTCCGGGCTGCTCGCCCACGCCGCCGCCGGCCGGGCTCACATGCGCCTGTGACCGCCGTCCCGGCTCCGAGAGCGCGTAGTCACCGAGGCTCCCGACAGGCGTGGCCACCGTCCGGCCACGCCTGCACGAGCCGCCGTCCCCCGAACGCCTGCACGTAGCCGCCGTCCCCGGAACGCCTGCAGGTAGCCGCCGTCCGCCGCTGCTCACCCACGCCGCCGCCGTCCGGGCTTCACATGTGCGCGTGGCGTCCGTACGGGCTGCGCGCAGCCGTATGCGCCGTCCGGCTACGACTGCACGTAGCGCAGGACCCCCCACATGCTGCGGGGACCGGCTTCCTCGGAGCCGGTCCCGGCGCAGGCTTCCAGGTCCTTCCGCAACGGCTCGGGGTCGATGTCCGAGCCGATCAGCACCAGTTGGGTGGTGCGGCGTTCGCCCCGCGCCCAGGGCTCCGGGTAGAAGCGCAGAAAGTGTCCGACGGCGTGCAGGGCGAACTTCTGCCGGTGCCCGGCCACCCCGAAGTGGACGAACCCCTTGATGCGGTACAGCCCGTCGGGCCGGTTGTCCAGGAACTCCATGAAGCGGCGCGGGTCCATGGGCTCCTCCGTGGTGAAGGAGGTGCTCTCGTAGGCGGCGTGGAGATGCTGCTCGTGATCGTCGTCATCGGTGCACAGCTCGTCGAACGAGAGCTGCCGCACGGCCTCTTCCGGCCCATCGCCCGACTGCCGTTCGAAGAAGAGCTCCGGGTCCACCCGCCCGTACGAGGCGGAGACGGCGGGAGTGCCCGGGCTCAGCTCCCGGAGCAGCCCCAGGATGCGCAGCCGTTCCTCCTCGTCGATCCGGTCGGTCTTGTTCAGCACCACCAGATCGGCGACGCCCAGATGCCGGTCGATCTCCGGATGCCGTGTGCGCGTGGCGGTGAACTCCGCCGCGTCGACGACCTCGGCCAGTCCGCCGTAGACAATGCGCTGATCGGTGCTGGACAGGACCATCCTGACCATGGTCTCCGGCTCGGCCAGTCCGCTCGCCTCGACGACGATCGCGTCGAGGCGCGCCGAGGGACGTGCCAGGCGGTCGAGGATCTCATCCATGTCGCTGGTGTCGACGGCGCAGCAGAGACAGCCGTTTCCCAGGGAGACCATCGCGTCGACCTGCCCGGCGACGGTCATGGCGTCGATCCCGATACTCCCGAAGTCGTTGACGACCGCGCCGATCCGGCTGCCCCTGCTGTTCCGCAGAAGATGGTTGAGCACGGTGGTCTTCCCCGACCCGAGGAAGCCCGCGAGAACGATGACCGGGATCTGTTTCTTGGCCACGGGCTCGGCCTCCATGGTGCGGGCGGCGGCAGGCAGTGCGGGGACGGCAGCCGATCGTAACCAACCGTCCGTGCCGCTGAAACGGCCGGGATGCCGTACGGCCGGTGGCGGCGCGCAGTGCCCCGCCCCGAACACCCGTGCGCTGTACGGCGGCTCCCTCCACGGCGGGCGCGCCGGATCCCTGTACGGCGTGGTGGGGTGCTGTGACGGCGGGGCGGGGGCTGCGCGGCGGTTCGCTAACCGGCGGGACGCTGGGCGGCCGGTACCGGTTGCGGCGGAGGCGGCCCGACATAGCGGGCGGCAGGGCGGATGATCTTGCTGTCCTCGGCCTGCTCCAGGATGTTGGCGCTCCAGCCGACGACCCGCGCCGCGGCGAAGGTCGGGGTGAACATCTCCCGTGGAATGCCGCAGAGTTCCATCACCACGCCCGCGTAGAACTCCACATTGGTGTGCAGCTCCCGGCCCGGCTTGAGTTCGGCGAGGATGGCCTCCACCCGCCGCTCCACCTGTACGGCGAACTCCACCAGGGGACCGCCGAACTCCTCGGCGATGTCCCGCAGCATCCGCGAGCGCGGATCCTCCGTGCGGTACACGGGGTGGCCGAAGCCCATGATCCGGTCACCGGCCAGGACCCGTTCCCGGATCCAGGGGTCGATCCGCTCCGGGGTGCCGATGGCGTCCAGCGTGTCCAGGGCGCGGCTCGGCGCCCCGCCGTGCAGCGGCCCCGAGAGGGCACCGACCGCCCCGGCGAGGCAGGCGGCGAGGTCCGCGCCGGTGGAGGCGATCACCCGGGCGGTGAAGGTGGAGGCGTTGAAGCCGTGGTCGACCGTGGAGATCAGGTACTGCTCGACGGCGCGTACACGACCGGGGTCCGGCTCCGTCCCGGTCAGCATGAACAGGTAGTTGGCGGCGTACGGCAGGTCGTCGCGGGGTCCGACCGGCTCCAGGCCCTGGCACAGCCGGTGCAGTGCGGTCAGCAGGGTGGGCACGGCGGCACTGGCGGCGAGGGCGTCCGCCCGGCGGCGGTCGGCCCCGGTGTCGTACAGCGGCCGGAACCCCGCGGACGCTCCGAGCAGGGACAGTGCGGTGCGCAGCCCGGCGAGCGGGCCGGAGAGCGCGCTGGAGCGGGCGATCGCGGGCAGCGCGGCGGCCACGTCCTCGGGCAGATGCCGCAGAGCCGCCGTCCGTGCGGCGAAGTCGGCCCGCTCGTCCCGGTCCGGAAGGGTGCCGTACAGCATCAGATGCCAGACGTCCTCGAAGGTGCGGGTGCGCGCCAGTTCGACTGCCGAGTACTGGCGGTAGTGGTAGAAGCCCTCGCTTCCCCGGACGTCACCGAGCGCGGTGTCGGTGACGACGACTCCCTTGAGGCCACGGGGCACCTCGATCGGGGATACGGGCGACGCGGTTGTCATGCGGTCCTCCTCCATCAACTTGATACGACCATCCATGATTGATTCAATATGTGTCAATGTTGATTGAATCAATGTGAATGCCCTGGGCGTGATCGAGATGAGGTGGGATGGAGTCATGACGGACGACACAGCGGGAGCCGCACGCCGGGGTCGGCTGAGCACACGGGAGACCGCCGAGCGGCTCGGCGTGAAGCCCGAGACGGTGTACGCGTATGTCAGCCGCGGGCTGCTGACCAGCCGCCGTACGCCCGGCGGGCGCGGCAGCACTTTCGATCCGGAGGAGGTCGACGCGCTCGTCCGGCACGGCCGCAGGGGCCAGGACCCACCCGGCGCAGATCCTGAAGCCACCGGTGGCGCCCCCGCCGTGACCACCGGCATCACCTTGATCGACCGCGATGGGTACTACTACCGGGGCGTGGACCCCACCGCTCTCGCCCGGCGCCATGGTTTCGAGGAGGTCGCCGAGTGGCTGTGGACCGGGACGATGACACCCGGCATCCGGTTCACCGCACCCGCGGAAGCCCTCTCGGCGGCCCGGCGGGCGGTCGAGGCACTGCCCTCGCACAGCGGTCCGATGGACCGGCTGCGGGTGGCGGCCGTCGCGGCGGCCGCGGCCGATCCGCTGCGGTTCGACCTGTCGGAGGACACGGTGCTCGCCACCGCGCGCGGCCTGATCGCCACACTGGTGACCTCCCTCCCGCCGGCGGGGCCCGAGCCCGCGGACGGAGCGGGGCTCGCCCGGCGGCTGTGGTCACGGCTGTCCCCGGCCCCCGCCGACGACGCTTCGGTCCGGGCCCTCGACGGCGCCCTCGTCCTGCTCATCGATCACGATCTCGCCGCCTCGACGCTGGCCGCCCGCGTCGCCGCATCCGCCCGGGCGCATCCGTACGCCGTGGTGTCCTCGGGCCTCGGGGCGCTCGACGGGCCGCTGCACGGCGCCGCGGGCGGGCTGGCGCACCGGATGCTGACGGAGGTTCTGGCACGCGGCAGCGCGGCGGCGGTCGTCGCGGACCATCTCCGGGGCGGACGGCGGGTGCCGGGGCTCGGCCATCGGCTCTACCCGGGCGAGGACCCGCGCGCCCAGGCGCTGTTCGGGCTGCTGGAAGCCGTACCGGAGGCCGCCCCGGCACTGGAGGCGGCCCGTGAGGTGGCGGCGACCACGGCCCGCCATGTGCCGCTGCACGCCAATGTGGATCTGGCGCTCGCCGTGCTCTCGGTCTCCGCGGGGATGCCCGCCGAGGCGGGCGAGACGGTCTTCTCCGTGGCGCGTACGGCGGGCTGGATCGCCCACGCCCTGGAGGAGTACGCGGAGCGGCCGCTGAGGATGCGTCCACGCGGCCAGTACCGCGGCCCCCGCCCGCCCCAGCCGCTGCCCTGACCGGGACGGGCCCCGGGCCCCTCCGGCGCACGCCGCCCGGCCCACGGTGCTCCCCGCCCGGCCCACAGTGCTCCCCCCGGACTCCGTTTGGCGGCCGGTCCCCCGGCCCCGGCCGCGCCGCGGCGGGCCACCACCCGCCGTGGGTTCTCCGTGCGACGGACAGCGCTCCCGACCGGATGCGCCCTTCACCGGCCGCCTCGCGGCCGACCGCCGTACCAGCCCGACGCCCCCTCCGCGCGGATCACCGATCCCGGCGGGATTAGGCTCACCTGTGTGAGTACGTGTGCGAGCGCCTCGAGGGAGCTGGCCGAACCACTGGCGGGCACCTCTGCCACCGCCCGGACCTGGCTCCTGATCGAACAGCCCGGCCCCTGGGGCGCCAAGGCCCTCACCTCCAGCCACCTCGACCCGCAACTCGGACGTGCCCTGGAGCGAGCCGCCAAGGGCACGGGCGTTCGCATCGCGCTGATCCGGCGGCCCGGACGGCACGCGGACCGCCACAGCCCCACCCGGCGCAGGGTCTACGCCGCGCACACACTCCCCGGCCGCTCCTGGATCCGTACGACCGAGCTGACCGTCGGCGACGCGGGCAGCGGGCCCGAGGAGCTCCTCGCCCTCGACTTCGCCGGACTGGGCGCCGGACGGCACGAGGGGCTGTGGCAGGCGTACGACGGTGCGCCGCTCGCCTTCGTCTGCACGAACGGCAAGCGTGACCGCTGCTGCGCGCTGCTCGGCCGCCCGCTCGCGGCCGAGCTGGCGGCCGACTGGGGCCAGAGCATCTGGGAAGTCACCCACATGGGCGGACACCGTTTCGCTCCCACGCTCTTCCTCCTCCCCTACGGCTATGCGTACGGCCGTGCCACCGCCCACGCCGTCAAGGGCGCCCTCGAAGCGGTGCGCGACGGCCGGATCGTCACCGCGGGCTCCCGCAGCCGCTCGGCCTGGGACCGGCCGGGCCAGGCGGCCGAGCTCGCAGTCCGCGAGCTGACCGGCGAAGAGCAGGAGGACGCGCTGGACGTCGTGGGGACCGACGTACGGCCGCCGTCCGCCGTACGGACCGAGGCGCCGCCCCCGGTGACGGGCACGGGGACCCATGTGACGGCTGAGGCCGCGGCTCCCCGCTGGACCGTGACCCTCACCCATACCGACGGCCGCAGCTGGCACGTCGAGGTCGCCGAGGAGACGGCGGAACCACCGCGTCCGGAGAGCTGCGGCGCCACCGCGGGCACCCCGGCGCGGATGGCGGTCCTGGCCGTACAGGAAGTGGCCGGCAGTGCGTTCTGACATATCCCTGGTGCGCCGGTTCCGCTCCCGCTACAACGTCGGGTGTGCTCACGCCGGGCCGGCGAGCGCGTCCGTACCGCACCGGCCGGAGCGCAACGCGATCCAGGTCACCGCGCGGGCCCCTTACCCTTCGTCCGTATGACCGAATCGGAAGAGGGAGCTCCGCTCCGGAGCGGTGAGCGACGGGACGGAGGCAGACGGATGCGCATCGGGTGGCCGCGCCGTGTCTTCTCCCAGGTGCTGCTCATGCAGCTCGCCATCGCCGCCGGGGTCACCGCGCTCGCCACCGGCCTCTTCCTCGCGCCTCTCAGCGCCCAGCTCGACGACCAGGCGATGCGCCGCGCCCTCGCCATCGCACAGACCACCGCTGCTCGTCCCGGCCTCGCGGAGACGCTCGGGTCGACGGAGCCCGTCCCGCAGGGCCCCGTCCAGGCGGAGGCGGAACGCATCCGCCGGTCCACCGGCGCCGAGTATGTGGTGATCATGGACGACCGCGGAGTGCGCTGGTCGCACACCTCACCGGGCCGGATCGGCCGCCATGTCTCGACGGACCCCAGCGAGGCGCTCGCCGGCCATGAGGTCATGCAGATCGACAACGGCACTCTGGGACGGTCGGCCCGCGGCAAGGTACCGCTGCGCGATCACACGGGAGAGATCGTGGGTGCCGTCTCGGTCGGCATCGCATACGAGAGCGTGCGCGACCGGCTCGTCTCGATCGTGCCCGGTCTGCTGGTCCATGCGGGGGGTGCGCTCGCCGTCGGCGCGCTCGCCTCGTACGTGGTCTCCCGCCGGCTTCAGCGCCGCACGCACGACCTGGCCTTCTCCGACATCTCCGCGCTGCTGGCCGAACGCGAGGCGATGCTGCACGGCATTCGCGAGGGCGTGGTGGCCCTGGACGACCGCGGGAGGATCCGGCTGATGAACGACGAGGCGCAGCGGCTGCTGGGGCTCGGCCCCCAGCACACCGGGCGGCCGCTGGACGAGGCGCTGGGCCCCGGCCGGACCACCGACGTCCTCGCCGGGCGGGTGACCGGCGACGATCTGCTGACCGTCAGGGCCAACCGCGTACTCGTCGCGAACCGGATGCCGACCGATGACGGCGGAGCCGTGGCCACTCTGCGTGATCGCACCGAACTCGAGCGGCTCGGGCGCGAACTCGACGGCACCCGTGGGCTGATCGACGCGCTGCGCGCCCAGGACCATGAGCACGCCAACCGGATGCACACCCTGCTCGGGCTGCTCGAACTCGGGCTGCACGAGGAGGCGGTGGAGTTCGTCACCGAGGTCGTCGGGGTGCACCGGGCGACGGCGGAGCAGGTCGCCGAACAGGTGCGGGACCCGATGCTGGCCGCCCTGCTGGTGGGCAAGGCGACGGTGGCGGCGGAGCGCGGGGTTCCGCTGACGATCGGCGCTGACACCCTGCTGCCGGACCGTGTGGTGGACCCCCGGGGCCTGGTGACCGTGCTGGGGAACCTCGTGGACAACGCCCTGGACGCCACCGCGGGGACTGCCCAGCCACGGGTCGAGGTCGAGCTGCGGGCAGAGGGCCGTACGGCGGTGCTGCGCGTCAGTGACTCGGGCCCCGGCATCGCGCCGGAACACCGCGAGCTGATCTTCACCGAGGGCTGGTCCACCAAGGAGCCGCCCCGGCACGGACAGCGGGGCATCGGGCTTGCGCTGGTACGACGGCTGGCCGAGCGTCAGGGCGGCAGTGCGCGCGTGGAGGCCCGGGAGGGGGGAGGCGCCGAGTTCACGGTCGTCCTGCCCGAAGCCCTGGCGCATGAGCTGGACGAGGCCGCGGCGGTGAGGGGAGACACGCGATGATCGACGTACTGGTGGTGGACGACGACATGCGGGTCGCGGAGATCAACGCCGCGTATGTGACCAAGGTCGCCGGCTTCCGGGTCGCGGGCACGGCACATACCGCCGGCGAGGCACTGGCGTTCCTCCGCCGGCACGAGGTCGATCTGGTGCTGCTGGACCACTATCTGCCGGACGAGACCGGGCTGGCGCTCGTGCGGCAGCTGCGCCAGCTCGGCCGCCATACCGACGTGATCATGGTGACGGCGGCACGCGACATCGCCACGGTGCGGGACGCCATGCGTCATGGCGCCCTGCAGTACCTGGTGAAGCCCTTCACCTTCGCCGGGCTGCGCGCCAAACTCGACGGCTATGCGGCGCTGCGCCGCGCCCTCGCGGACGGCGGCGACGCCGGACAGGACCAGGTCGACCGGATCTTCGGCGCCCTCGGCGGAGCCTCCACCGGCCCCGCGGAGCTGCCCAAGGGCCACTCCGCGCTGACGGCCGATCTCGTGCGGGAGGTCCTGCGGGGCGCGGAGGGCCCCCTTTCGGCGCAGGAGGTCGCGGATCGGTCGGGACTCAGCAGACAGACCGCGCAGCGCTATCTGAAGCTGCTGGAGCGGGCCGGGCGGGTGCGGATGAGCCTCAAGTACGGCGAGACCGGCCGTCCCGAGCACCGCTACGCATGGAACCGGGCTTGAGCCCCCTACCGGACCTCATCGATGCACCCGCTACGCCTGTGGCCTGCGCTGAACATCGTCGTCGTACGTCCCTGAGGCCAGCGAGCAGCACTACCGGTGGACCGGGCTATCCCGGCCCCGAGGACCGCCCGGCCGGGCCTACGCGGCGCCCGCACCGGTGAGAGCCCGTACCTCCGTCTCCGCATGCTTCGCGGGCTCGGGAGTCTCGACCGAGGTGACCGTGCCCACCCAGCCCGCCAGGAAGCCGAGCGGTACGGAGACCAGGCCGGGGTTCTGCAGCGGGAAGAGCTGGAAGTCCGCACCCGGGAAGATCGATTCAGGGCTGCCGGAGACCACCGGGGAGAGCAGGACGAGCACGACCGCGGGCACCAGCCCGCCGTAGACCGCCCACACCGCGCCCCGGGTGGTGAAGCGGCTCCAGAAGAGGGCGTAGAGCAGCGCCGGGAGGTTGGCGGAGGCCGCGACGGCGAAGGCCAGACCGACCAGGAACGCCACGTTCAGGTCCTGGGCCAGCAGACCGAGGGCGATCGCCACCGCACCGATACCCACGGCGGCGGCCCGCGCCACCGCCACCTCGCTCCGCTCACCGCGCCGCTTCGCCCGGTGGCGGCGCAGCGACGCGTACAGGTCGTGAGCGACGGAGGCGGACGAGGCGAGGGTGATACCGGCGACCACGGCCAGAATGGTCGCGAATGCGACAGCCGCGACCACGGCGAAGAGCACCGTACCGCCCGTGGATCCCTCCCCACCGCCGAGATCCAGGGCGAGCAGCGGAATGGCGGTGTTCCCGGCCGGGTTGGAGGCGCGCACCGCGTCGGTACCGACAACCGCTGCCGCACCGAAGCCGAGCACGATCGTCATCAGATAGAAGCCGCCGATCAGCCCGATGGACCAGATGACGGAACGGCGGGCGGCACGGGCGGTCGGTACGGTGTAGAAGCGCGAGAGGATGTGCGGCAGCCCCGCGGTGCCCAGGACGAGCGCGAGACCGAGGCTGATGAAGTCCAGCCGGGCGGTCCAGTCGCCGCCGTACTTCAGGCCCGGTACGAGGAAGTCCCCGCCGTGGCCGCTGCGTTCCGCGGCGGTGGTGAGCAGGACTCCCAGATCGCCGTGAAAGCGCACCAGCACGAAGACGGTGAGCGCGATGGTCCCACCCATCAGCAGCACGGCCTTGACGATCTGGATCCAGGTGGTGGCCCGCATGCCGCCGAAGGCGACATAAACGACCATCAGGGCGCCGACGCCGACCACCGTCCAGGTGCTGGGGTCCCCGAACGCCGAATGCCCGGGAGCATGCCGGCCCGAGCCGCCGAGCAGCAGCGCGACCAGGCTGCCCGCACCGACCATCTGGGCGACGAGATAGAGGACGGAGACGGTGACCGAAGAGGTGCCCAGGGCGATCCGCACGGGACGCTCCCGCATCCGGGCGGCCACGACATCGGCGAGGGTGAAGCGCCCGCAGTTACGGACGAGTTCGGCGACGAGGAGCAGAACCACGAGCCAGGCAACGAGAAAGCCCACGGAGTAGAGCATTCCGTCATACCCGAAGAGCGCGATCAGCCCGGAGATGCCGAGGAAGGAGGCGGCGGACATGTAGTCGCCCGCGATGGCGAATCCGTTCTCCATGGGCGAGAAGAGCCGTCCACCGGTGTAGAACTCCACCTCGGAGCCCTGGCGTTTACGGCTCACCCAGGTGGTGATCGCCAGTGTCGCGGCGACGAAGACACTGAACAGCACGAGCGCCAAGGCCTGGTGCTCCGTCGTCAGGGTCTGGGCCGTGAAGGCGTGGGGCATCAGCGGCTGGGCCGGCACGTCGGGTGCCGTCGTCATCATCCGGGTCGTCATGCCCTCGCCGGTCAACTCTCCCGCCCCCGCGTGGATTCCTGCTGTCTGTTCTGTTCGAAGACGATCCAGCGAAGGTCCAGCGCCAGCCGGTCCCGGCGGAGCCGCGCATGGCGGGCATAGGCGTAGGTCAGCAGGAACGTTGTGGCGAACTGGGCGAGCCCCGCCAGCATCGCGACGTTCAGCGACCCGGCCACCGGCCGGGCCATCAGACCGGGAGCGGCGATGGCCGCGACCACATAGGCGAAGTACCAGGTGAGGAAGGCGATACAGGCGGGGAGTACGAAGCGGCGGTAGCGGCTGCGCACTTCCTGGAACGCCGCGCTGCGCTGCACCTCGAGATAGACATCGGCGGCGTCCGGCCCGGCCGCAGCACGCTGGGCCGCCTCGTCCCCGTACTCCTCCGGCTCGGTCATCGGTGGCGGCGTCGCCGCAGCAACCTGCCCCTCCGGCTCCGCGCTCCCGTCGGCGGACTCGCCCCAGCCCGAGGCGATCACGTCGTACCAGGGATCGTCCAGCCGGATGGATCCGGCTTCCCGCCCGTCGTGCTTCTCCACCCGAAGTCTCCTTGTTCCGCAGCCCCGTTGGCCACGCATCACAAGGATGGACAGAGCGGGAAGATCCGGGCTGCACAATCCCGGACCTTCACACCATCAGGTGACGGATGCCCCCGGCGCCCGGCCGCGGGCATCCGAGACCGTCTCCGCAGGCAGCAGGCCATGGCTCAGGAGCCCGGAGAACGCCGGGGCGGGACCTCGCCCCGCTGCGGAGCGTCCGGGCCCGTCCGGGCGGACCGAGCCCGGACGGGACCTCGCTGCACTGCGGAGCCGACCGGACGGATCCTGCCTCAAGGGCCCCCGCCCTCGCCTGGCAGGGCTCCAGCGCTTCTGCGCTGCCGGGACGACGGCCCGGTCTCAGGTGTCGATCCGCGACCGGTCCAGGGTCGCCGCGGAGCTGGTGATGAACTCCTTCCGCGGGGCGACCTCGTTGCCCATCAGCAGGTCGAAGATCTGCTCGGACGACTCCAGATCACCGATGTTGATCCGGCGCAGGGTCCGGTGCCGCGGATCCATGGTGGTCTCCGCCAGCTGGTCCGCGTCCATCTCGCCGAGACCCTTGTACCGCTGGATCGAGTCCTTGAACTTGATCCCCTTGCGCTGGAACTCCAGCAGCGTGGAGCGCAGTTCGTTGTCCGAGTACGTGTAGACGTACTTCTCCTGCCCCTTCTTCGGATGCGTCAGCTCGACCCGGTGCAGCGGGGGCACGGCCGCGAAGACTCGCCCCGCCTCCACCATCGGCCTCATGTAGCGCTGGAAGAGGGTCAGCAGCAGACAGCGGATGTGGGCGCCGTCCACATCGGCGTCGACCAGCAGCACGATCTTGCCGTAGCGCGCCTGGTCGATGTCGAAGGTACGGCCGGATCCGGCTCCTATGACCTGGATGATCGCTCCGCACTCGGCGTTCTTGAGCATGTCCGAGATCGACGACTTCTGGACGTTGAGGATCTTCCCCCGGATCGGCAGCAGCGCCTGGAACTCGGAGTCCCGGGCGAGCTTGGCGGTACCGAGCGCCGAGTCCCCCTCCACGATGAACAGCTCGCTGCGGTCCACGTCGTCGCTGCGGCAGTCCGCCAGCTTCGCCGGCAGGGAGGAGGACTCCAGAGCCGTCTTCCTCCGCTGCGCCTCCTTGTGCTGCCGCGCCGCGATCCGCGTACGGGCCGCCGCGACGATCTTGTCCAGCACCGACCGGGCCTGCTGCTTGCTGTCACGCTTGGTCGAGGTCAGGAAGGCCTTGAGCTCTTTGGCCACAACCGCCGAGACGATCCGGGACGCCGCGGAGGTACCGAGCACCTCCTTGGTCTGCCCCTCGAACTGGGGCTCGGCCAGCCGCACCGTGACGACCGCCGTGAGCCCCTCCATCGCGTCGTCCTTGACGACATCGTCCTCGGCGACGCGCAACAGCTTGCCGGCGCGCAGCACCTCGTTCACGGTCCGGGTGACGGAGCGTTCGAAGCCGGCGACGTGAGTGCCGCCCTTGGGTGTCGCGATGATGTTCACGAACGACTTGACCGTGGTGTCGTAGCCCGTGCCCCAGCGCAGCGCGACATCGACCCCGAGCTCGCGCGTGACCTCCGTCGGCGTCATATGCCCGCGGTCGTCCAGGACCGGCACCGTTTCCTTGAAGGTGCCGGTCCCGCTGAGCCGGAGCACGTCGCACACGGCCTTGTCCTGCGCGAGGTACTCGCAGAACTCACTGATCCCGCCGTCGTAGCGGAAGGTCTCCTCGCTCGGCCGTTCGGAGCCCTCCGGCCCGCCGAGGGCCCGCTCGTCCCGTACGACGAGGGTCAGCCCCGGCACCAGGAAGGCCGTCTGCCGGGCACGGGCGTGCAGCGTCTCCAGGGAGAGCTTGGCGTCCTTGAGGAAGATCTGGCGGTCCCCCCAGTAGCGGACGCGCGTGCCGGTGCGGCTCTTCGTGACCTTCTTGGTCTTGAGGAGGCCGTTGGACGGGTCGAACGGCGCCTCCGGGCCCGACTCGGTGAAGATGCCCGGGACACCGCGGCGGAAGCTGATGGAGTGCGTGTGGCCGCCGCGGTCGACCTCGACGTCGAGCCGCGAGGAGAGGGCGTTGACGACGGAGGCGCCGACACCGTGCAGACCACCGGAGGCCGCGTACGAACCGCCGCCGAACTTTCCGCCGGCATGCAGCTTGGTCATCACCACTTCCACGCCCGAGAGGCCGGTCTTCGGCTCCACGTCGACCGGAATGCCGCGGCCGTTGTCCCGGACCTCGACCGAGCCGTCGTCGTGGAGAATCACCTCGATACGGTCGCAGTGGCCGCCGAGCGCCTCGTCGACGGAGTTGTCGATGATCTCCCAGAGGCAGTGCATCAGGCCACGGCTGTCGGTGGAGCCGATGTACATACCGGGCCGCTTGCGCACCGCCTCCAGTCCCTCCAGGACGAGCAGGTGCCGCGCTGTGTAGTTGGAACCGTCTCGGTCTGCTCCCGTCAGCAGCGCAGTGGACGGCACGGACGTCTCGGCGGTCACGCGGTTCGCTCCTCGCTGAATTTCTGGTTGGTCCGCTTCCGGACTCAATGGTGGCTGGGTCGCCCGTCAGAGGGTACCGAGGCCTGATAGAGCGCCTGTGCCGCCACCCAAGAGAAACTCCATGGTAGTCGATTTTCGCTCGTATGTTCGATACCTCAATCGGGTGACGCGTACATCACGTTCCCTTCCAGGCATGAACCATTTAGGCTCCGGGCACGTCCTCATGAACAAGCCGGCAAGCCAGCCGGAAGGACAGACCAAGACCAGCGCGATGAATGCGTAACCGATGCAATACGGCTCATTCGCCGCCAACCGGCAGCATCCGATCGACTCGGAAGGAAGTTTCGAGGAAAAGGCACGAGCGGGAACGTTTTCGGCCTGGTTGGATGTTGACCCTGGTACGACAGCTCGTCGAGCTAGAGAAGAGGCGACGTGACTACTGTTCTGACACCCGCGAGCCCGCTGACGGCCGCTGACCGCTGCGACCGTTGCGGCGCCCAGGCCTACCTGCGCGTCGTCCTGATGAGCGGCGGTGAACTGCTCTTCTGCGCCCACCATGGACGTAAGTTCGAGCCAGAACTCAAGAAGATCGCCGCGGAAATACAGGACGAGACGGAGCGCCTCACCGCCGCTCCGGCGTCTGCGCCACAAGAGGAACGCTGACACCTCGCACACCGACGAGCCAGTGCCGGCCCAGGGCCGGTCGGCGGGCGGTCGCCCCTCACACACTGGGGCGACCGCCTGTTTCTCGTTCTCTGCCCTCCGCCCCTGTGTCTCTCAGTGTGGAATCGACCACTGTGCGTCACGCGATCCATGACCATGACCACGACGGGACATGGCGGTCATGACTGAGCGGCCACCAGCCCGGCCACTGCCGAGACTCTGGTGTAGACGCCCGGCTGGCCCGCCTCCCCGCATCCACTGCCCCACGAGACCAGGCCGATCAGTCGCCCCTCGGCCATCAGAGGCCCTCCGCTGTCTCCCTGGCAGGCGTCGCGGCCACCGCCGGGCTCCCCGGCGCACACCATGGAGTCCGCCTCGTAGCGGCCGTCCAGGGTGCCTGGATAGGCCCTCTGGCAGACCGCGTCATCGAGCACCTGCACGGTCGCCGCGTGCAGTGTCGACGCGTACGTGCCCCGCCCCGTGGTGTCCCCCCAGCCGTACACCGTAGCCGCCGTGCCCGGGCTGTACGCGCTGTCACCGCTCAGTGCCATGGGGGCGACATGGCTCTCGGGGAGCGCCTCGGCCAGGGTCAGCACCGCGACGTCGCCGGCGTTCGTCACGGCGTTGTAGTCCGGGTTGACCCACACCCCGCCCACAGCGATCTCTCTGCCCTCGGCGCCCCGCAGATTGTCGCGCCCGGCGATCACCCGAAGATCATGCACAGCGCTCCGGTCCGTCCCCAGCACTTCCCGGCTCATGCAGTGAGCCGCGGTGAGAACCTTCGTCCGTCCGATGGCGACCGCGCCACAGAACTGGCCGGACCTGCCGGAGCCGAACCGGTCGCGACTGGCCAGCGCCACGGCCCAGGGGCTCTGGGCAACCGCCACCGTCCGTCCCCCTATGATCACGCTGTCCGCGACGGCGGGAGTGGGCACCGCCAGAGGCAGCGCCACAGCGGCGGACGAGGCCAGCGCCAGCGCGCCGACCAGCACTCGGGAGATGGGACGCATACTCACTCCTGACTCTGTGGTGCCCTCGTGCACACCCAGAGTGACCCAAGAGGGCGGTCGACGCACCAGGACTGACACGCCCGAACAGCAATCGGCCCGGAACCCACGAAGGGTTCCGGGCCGAGAGGCGGCTCGTGACGCGCCGATCAGTCGAGGTAGTCGCGCAGCACCTGGGAGCGGGACGGGTGCCGGAGCTTGGACATCGTCTTGGACTCGATCTGACGGATGCGCTCACGCGTCACGCCGTAGACCTTGCCGATCTCGTCCAGCGTCTTGGGCTGGCCGTCCGTGAGGCCGAAGCGCATGGACACCACGCCCGCCTCGCGCTCACTGAGCGTGTCGAGGACCGAGTGCAGCTGTTCCTGCAGAAGGGTGAAGCTGACCGCGTCGGCGGGAACGACGGCCTCGGAGTCCTCGATCAGGTCACCGAACTCGCTGTCGCCGTCCTCACCCAGCGGGGTGTGCAGCGAGATCGGCTCGCGGCCGTACTTCTGGACCTCGATGACCTTCTCGGGGGTCATGTCGAGCTCCTTGGCCAGCTCCTCAGGGGTGGGCTCACGGCCCAGGTCCTGGAGCATCTGGCGCTGCACTCGCGCGAGCTTGTTGATGACCTCGACCATGTGCACCGGGATACGAATGGTGCGGGCCTGGTCGGCCATCGCCCGGGTGATCGCCTGGCGGATCCACCAGGTGGCGTACGTGGAGAACTTGTAGCCCTTGGTGTAATCGAACTTCTCGACCGCACGGATGAGACCGAGGTTGCCCTCCTGGATCAGGTCCAGGAAGAGCATGCCGCGGCCCGTGTAGCGCTTGGCCAGGGAGACCACGAGACGGAGGTTCGCCTCGAGCAGGTGGTTCTTGGCGCGGCGGCCGTCCTCAGCGATGATCTCCAGCTCGCGCTTGAGCTTCGGTGCCAGCTTGTCGGAGTTCGACAGCTTGTCCTCGGCGAACAGTCCGGCCTCGATGCGCTTGGCGAGCTCCACCTCCTGCTCGGCGTTGAGCAGCGGGACCTTGCCGATCTGCTTGAGGTAGTCCTTCACGGGGTCGGCGGTGGCGCCGGCCGCGGCGACCTGCTGCGCCGGAGCGTCGTCCTCGTCCTCGTCGGAGAGCACGAAGCCCTGGCTCTCGGGCTCGGCCTCGCCGCCCTCGGCACCGGCCTTGCCGGGCGCGGGGGCTTCATCGATGCCCTCGTCGGCGTCGAGGAGCTCGTCGGCGTCCTTCTTTCCGGCGGTCTTCTTGGCCACGGTCTTCTTGGCGGCGGTCTTCTTCGCGACCGTCTTCTTGGCGGCGGTCTTCTTCGCGACCGTCTTCTTGGCGGGCGCCGCCGTCTCGTCGGCGATACCGGCCTCGGCTTCGGCCTCGGCGGCCGGTTCAGCGGGGGCGGTGGTCTTCTTGGCCTGGGCCGTCTTGGCCGAGACGGCCTTGGTGGCGGTGCGCTTCGCCGGGCTCTTCGCTGCGACGCTCTTGCGGGTGCGCTTGGGCGCCTCTGCGGCACTGACCATCAGCGTCACACCCTCCTCGTCGAGGACCTGGTTGAGGCTGCGCAGAACATTCTTCCACTGGGTTGGCGGAATCTGGTCAGCCTCGAAGGCACGACGCACGTCATCGCCGGCGATCTGCCCCTCAGCCTTTCCCCGCTCGATGAGCGCCATGACAGACTCGGACTCGGCGATCTCCGGCGGGAGCGTACGGGATGTGCTGGCCGACACGAACAACCTCTCGGAACGATGGAAACGGCTTCCGACCCCGTCCACAGTGGACCGGAGCCGAAGACCGTCGGCGGGGATGGGCCGACGGCGCGGGCGGAACCGCAGAGCAACACAGCGTCGTGAACGACATCCGTATTCCCTCAGCGACTGTCACCTCTTAGGTCATCGCGCTTCCCTGAAGAGTGTTACGCCCGATCCGCGTGGCCCGAGTCACATCGCACAGCGGCTCCGAACCGACCACAAACAGGAGCAAAGCCGTGATTGCCGCACACATGGGCGTCGGCCCGCCACGCCCCCCGGTCGAGGCCGCCGGATCCCTCGCCGGGATCCGGCGGCACGCCGGCCGTTCCCGCGGTCAGTGCTCACGCGGCGCGGGCACAACGCGCTCCACCTCGAGGTGGACGGTGAGCAGCTGCCGCATCGCCGCTTCCGCCCCGGGAGCGTCTCCGGCACCGATGGCCTCGACGATGCGCGAGTGGTTTCCCACCGAGGTCTCGCTGGGGCGGTCACAGCCGGTGGCCGGCCCTCCGGAGACCTGGAGAGCGGAGGACACGATCCCCGAGAGGTGCTCCAGCATCCGGTTTCCCGCGAGCTGGAGCAGCAGGGCGTGGAACTCGGTGTCGGCGCGGGAGAAGGTGACGGTGTCCCCCTGGGCCAGGGAGTGGCTCATGATCTCGACCATGTCGGCGAGGCGCTGCTGTACGTCCTCCCGGCCGTGTCCGGCGGCGAGCCGGGCGGCGAGCGGCTCGATCGTCCAGCGCAGCTCGCACAGCTCCCGCCGCTGGTCTTCGCGCTGTGGACCGAACGCCCGCCACTCGATGATGTCCGGGTCGAGGAGATTCCAGTCGCTCACCGGCCGGACCCGGGTTCCGACATTGGGCCGGGCGCTGACCAGGCCCTTGGCTTCGAGGACACGGAGCGACTCCCGGACGACGGTCCGGGAGACCTCGAAGCGCTGGCCGATCTCCTCGGGTACGAGCGGGCGGTCGGCGCCGAGGTCGCCGGAGACGATCATTTGGCCCAGCTGCTGGACGAGTTGTCCGTGCAGCCCACGGCCGCGACTGCCGGCCGCCCGCCGGCCGACTCGTCCCATCTCCGTGTCGGCCCCGTCCCAGGAGGGACTGCCGGGGCGGTCGGTGCCCGGGGCTTCGCCGTAGGGGTAGCGGTCAAGCTCGCCCGGACCGGGGAGGCCGGAGTCGACGGGGCGAGCCGCGGTCATCATGGTGTGCGCAAGGGTACTCACGCATCCTTTGTCGGCGACGCTTCGTGCACCCTTGAGGTCTTTGGTGAAAAGCACACGAAAGGGTGATCGCCCATCACCTCATAATTGACGCCTAATCGGAAGCAAACGGACTGGCTCCGTTGGGGTGTGGGCAGTTCACACCGTGTGTACCGATGATCACGGCCACCAGCGGGTCTTGCCGCGCAAGACCACGATCAGGTAGGCGCAGAGCAGCGCGCAGAGTGACAACGCGAGGGCTTGGCCGACGGGTTGGGATCCGAGTCGGAACGCCCCGGAGACCCAGTGGTCGGCTCCGGTGGGCCACTGCATCAGCGAGCCGGATCTGAGGCGCCCGGGCAACCCGCCGAGTGAGCGCGCGGCGGGGCGTTCCAGCACAGTCCGCACGGCGGGCATGACGAGCACCGGCACCGACAGGACCGCGGCCAGCCCCATCGTTGTGGAACGGAAGAGTCCGGCCGCGAGGAGTCCGGCCCAGGCGCATCCCATGACGAGGTCCGCCCACCCCAGGGCCGCCACGGGCCAGTCGTGGGGCAGACCGATGACGTCTCCGCCGAAAATGAGCCGCAGCACCGCGACGTTGACGGCCACCGACACCATGCCCAGCACTGCGGCGACGACGGTGCAGACCACGAGTTTGGCGGTCAGCAGCCCGAGCCTCCGCGGAACCGGGCTGTGGCCGTGCGCGAGCACCGGATAGCGGAACTCCTGCCCGAACGCCAGAGCCCCCAGCAGTCCGGCTCCGAACGCCGCCGGTGGCAGCGGCAGTTGCGCCGGCCACCCGGCGAGCATCCGGGCGGTGGACACGTCGCCGGAGCGCGCCAAGGGCAGGGAAGCGAGGAGGGACGCCACGATGGTGACGCCCGCCACGAGCCAGCCGGTGCGTACGCCGGCGGCGCGACGCAGTTCGTAGCGCAAGGGCCAGGCCGGTCCGGGCGGTGGCGTCCGGGGAATCGCAGCGGCCGCTTCGGGCACGTCCGACCGGGTACCGGATACCTCCGGGCGGCCGTCGGCCCGGCGGAGGGCGGCGACGGGACCCATGTCACCGACCTCGTCCGCGAGCTGATGGACGAGGATGCCGTGCCGGAAGGCGGTCTCGCCCACTGCGGCACAAGTGCTGCCGTAGACGGAGAGACGGCTTCCGCCTTCCCGTACGACCTCCCTGACAGCGCCTTCGGCAGCACTCTCCTCGGTGAGGAGGGCGGCGAGCCGGGCGGCGTGCGGGGAGCGGACGGCAACACGCGGCCGCAGGCGTGTGCGAGCGAAGTCGGCCACGGGCTGGTCGGCGACGAGGCGACCCAGGTCCATGGTGACCACCTGGTCCCCGAGGCGCGCCGCCTCCTTGGGGTCGTCGGCGGCCACCAGGACGGTGCCGCCCTCGGCGGCGAAGTCGCGCAGCAGCTTGTGCAGCCAGAGCCTCTCGCGGGCCGAGAGCCCATGGGTGGGCTCGTCGAGTACGAGAGTGTGGGGATCGCCGATCAGAGCAGCCGCCAGGCCGAGCCTGCGATCCATGCCCAGCGAGAACGATCCGAGGCGCTGCTCGGCGAGACCGCTGAGGCCCACGACATCGAGCACTTCGTCCGCGCGCTCCGTGGGGACTCCGGCCGCGGCGGCGAGCATGCGCACATGGCTGACGGCCGTGCGTGCGGGATGGCCGGGTACGTCTCCCAGCATCACCCCGACCTCCCGGGAGGGATGCGGAATGTGGTGCAGGGGCCGGCCGCGGAAGAGGGCGACGCCGCGGCCGGGCTGGAGTTGGAGCATGAGCCGCAGAGCCGTCGTCTTGCCTGCGCCTGCAGCACCGAGCAGTACGGTGACGAGGCCCGGACGGGCATCGAAGGTCAGGTCGTCGACAGCGGGCGGGTCACTGCGTCGGGGGGCGCTGGTCAGTCCGATGGCCTGGATCATCGCTTCTCTCGCGGGACGGGAGACCGCTCGTCGGCAGGTGCGGCAGGTACCGGAGCAAGATAACGCGACATGTCCTATTTTCCATGCAGCACGCGGGGCATGACCGCCGACCGTGTGTCCCTTGGCGTCCCGGTGTGGGCCGACCGGGGCCTGATGTGGGCTCAGACCTCGGGGCGGAGCATGGGCGGGTTGAGGAGTGTCGCCCCGCCGGCGCGGAACAGCTGAGCGGGACGGCCGCCCTGACGGGTCGTCGTACCGCCGGTCGGCACGAGGAAGCCGGGTGTGCCGGTCACCTTGCGGTGAAAGTTCCGCGGATCGAGGGCGACGCCCCACACGGCTTCATAGACTCTGCGCAGCTCGCCGACGGTGAATTCCTGGGGGCAGAAGGCGGTGGCCAGAGAGGAGTACTCGATCTTGGAGCGCGCGCGCTCCACACCGTCCGCAAGGATTCTGGCGTGGTCGAAAGCGAGCGGAGCCACCTCCTCCCCCTCGCGGCCGAAGCCGCCCTCCCGGCCGAGCAGATCCTCCACCGGAGCCCACCGCGCGCTGTGCGCGTCACCGCCAGGGCGCGGGGCGGGCAGATCGGGGGCCAGCACCAGATGCGCCACGCTGACCACCCGCATCCGGGGATCGCGCTTGGGCTCGCCGTAGGTGGCGAGCTGTTCGAGATGGGCTCCGTTGACGGGCGCCGGGCCGGAGGGATCGTGCGCCAGGAGCCCGGTCTCTTCGGCGAGCTCCCGGGCCGCGGCCGTCGCGAGGTCCTCATCGGCCCGTACGAAGCCGCCCGGAAGCGCCCAACGTCCCTGGAACGGCGGCTCTCCGCGGCGCACGGCCAACGCACACAGCGCATGCCGACGCACGGTGAGCACGACCAGGTCGACGGTGACAGCGAAAGGCGGAAAAGCCGACGGGTCGTAGGGCGACATGCGGCGATCATAGTCGTCTGCCTGACGATAATCAGGACCTTCAACGGCCACTTCATCGGCCTCCCGCACCCGCCCGGAGTGCCGCGATCACTCCTCGGCCGCGGCCGTGCCCGACCAGCTGGTCCGCCACTGCTCCGGAGCGGAGAACGGCCGCTCCGAGGCGCTCGGCCCGGTGGCCCGGAGTGCTCTGGCGGGCCACAGCGCAAGGTGCGTCTGAGACACACAGCCCGCGCCCGGGCGTCCATCCGGCAGGCACGCCCGTGGGCCCATCCGGTGGACCGGGGCCGGGGGCATGCCGCGGGCACTCGGCGCCCATCACGGCGAAGCTCCCGGTACCCCGAGGTCCCCGAGCGGTGTCCTCATCCGCTGCTCCTTGCTCCGCGCTGTCCGGTGCGGCGGCGCGTCCCGCTGCGGTCCGCACGCCCGGAGGGCCTGGTCCGGCCCCGAGGACCGCCATCCGGTGCTTGCTTGGGCACCCGCTTCGACCGCCCGTCGGCCCGGGCCACCCGCTCCTCGCGGAGACAACGGCGGAGCAGTTCCGGATCCAGACCTTCGTTCGCTCCTTGGTGCAGCAGCTTGGCGAACAGGTAGTCGGGGTCGGCCCGCAGAGCCATCCCCAGCGCGACCCGGGCCGCAGGCTCGTCCCCGGTGGACCAGGCCACCCACCCGGCCAGAGTGAGCGGGGCCGCCGCATGGTCGGTATATGCCCCGACGCAGCGCCGGGCGATCGCCCTCCACACACGCACGGCCGCCGGCGCCTCCCGCCCCTCCATCCATTCCGCGGCCCGGTCACGCGTCGTCCGGTCCTGGAGCCCGAGAATGATCGCGGCAGCCTCCTCGTCGGTCACAAGGGCGTCGTCGCGGGAGTCGGCTTCATGATCGCTGCCGACCGGCGGCGTGTCCCCGAACCGGTCCAGGAGCCGCCGGACGAGTACGAGCGTCTCCTGGCCGACCGTCTCCCGCCCCACTCCCCCGAGGATCCTCGGGACCAGCTCGGCAGTGGCCGCGTCCGATGCCTCTTCCTGTGCCCGCGTGGCGGCCGATGTCAGCGGGGCGAGTCTGGCCTCCATCTCGCGGAGTGATCCGCGCACCTGGATCCCGGCATAGGTGGCGGCCGCCGCCATCACGGACGTGCCGGGCAGGGCCAGTGGGGTGCCCTCCACGGGACAACAGCGAGCGTCAGGGCAGCAGTACGACCAGAACCGGCCCCCCGAGATGCACAGCGCCTCGAGCACGGGCACGTCCAGCTCACCGCATGCCGTACGCAAGCACTGGGCCAGCGGCCGGAGCCGCTCCATCACCTCTTGCCCCTTCTCCCCGCCGGGCACAGGAGGGTCCTGGCACAGAAAAACGAGGATGGCCTCGGGCCGGCTGCCGCGCTTCTCGCACCCGGTCACCAGGCACTCCGCAAGCTGGTCGGCGACATCCGGCCACTCCTCCCGGCTGGTCGGGATACCGAGTCGGAGGCGGCCGCCGAATCGGCCGCGGTCGCCGTGCAGCGCGACCATGACGATGCTGTCGTCGGGGTGGAATCCAAGGAGATACGGCAGGGCGTCGGCGAGCTCCCCCGGGCTGCGCAGGGTGATCTGCTCTTCGGTGGACGGCTGGGACGGTTCGCTGTGCTGGGTCATGCCACGACGGTGCCGGTCAGCTGCCCGACGCCGCCACCCCTGTGGATAACTCTCGCTTCTTGTCGCACTAATGCTGTGGATGTCTTGTCCACAGGCCGCACCGTCGCGTTCGCGCGATGTCCGTGCCATCGGGTTGCATGGGGCCATGAGCAACGAAGACCTCCGGTCGTCGGCCGACGCCGTACTCGCCCGTCTCGTCGGGGACCCTCGCGGGAAAGCCACGCTCCGTGATGATCAGTGGCGGGCGATCGAAGCGCTGGTCGCGCACCACCGCCGGGCCCTGGTGGTGCAGCGCACCGGCTGGGGCAAGTCGGCGGTGTACTTCGTGGCCACTGCGCTGCTGCGGGAGCGCGGCAGCGGACCCACGGTGATCGTTTCACCGCTTCTCGCCCTCATGCGGAACCAGATCGAGGCGGCCGAGCGGGCGGGCATCCGCGCTCGCACCATCAACTCCGCCAACCCCGAGGAGTGGGGCGCGGTCCAGGCGGAAGTGACCGCCGGCGAGGTGGATGTGCTGCTGGTCAGTCCGGAGCGGTTGAACAACCCCGACTTCCGTGATCAGGTCCTGCCCAAACTCGCAGCGAGCACCGGACTGCTTGTGGTGGACGAGGCCCACTGCATTTCCGACTGGGGGCACGACTTCCGGCCGGACTACCGGCGGCTGCGCACGATGCTCGCGGACCTGCCCCCGGGTGTACCGGTCCTCGCCACGACCGCCACGGCCAATGCACGCGTCACCGCCGACGTCGCCGAACAGCTCGGCACCGGAGAGGGGACGTCCGAAGCCCTCGTCCTGCGCGGACCACTCGACCGCGAGAGCCTCAGCCTCGGCGTGCTCCCGCTGCCGGATGCCGCTCACCGGCTCGCCTGGCTCGCCGACCACCTCGGTGAGCTCCCGGGATCCGGAATCATCTACACCCTGACCGTGGCGGCAGCCGAGGAGGTGACGGCCTTCCTGCGGCAGCGCGGACACACCGTGGCCTCGTACTCCGGCAGGACCGAGGACGCCGACCGCCGGGCGGCGGAGGCGGATCTGCTCGCGAACCGCGTCAAGGCACTGGTCGCCACCTCGGCGCTGGGGATGGGCTTCGACAAGCCGGACCTGGGTTTCGTCGTCCACCTCGGTTCTCCCTCCTCCCCCATCGCCTACTACCAGCAGGTGGGGCGCGCCGGGCGTGGCGTAGAGCATGCCGAGGTGCTGCTGCTGCCCGGCCGCGAGGACGAGGCGATCTGGCGGTACTTCGCCTCGCTCGCCTTCCCGGCCGAGGAGCAGGTGCGCCGTACCCTCGATGTGCTCGCCGAAGCCGGGCGTCCGCTGTCCCTTCCGGCGCTCGAGCCGCAGGTCGATCTGCGGCGGTCGCGACTGGAGACCATGCTCAAAGTGCTCGACGTGGACGGTGCGGTGCGCCGGGTGCGCGGTGGTTGGACCGCCACGGGGCGGCCGTGGGCCTACGACGCCGAGCGCTATGCCTGGGTGGCCCGGCAGCGCGAGGCCGAGCAGCAGGCGATGCGCGATTACGCCGCGACGGACGCCTGCCGGATGGAGTTCCTGCGGCGGCAGCTGGACGACGACGCGGCGGTTCCCTGCGGTCGTTGTGACAACTGCGCGGGCGCCCGTTTCACCACCGAGGTCTCCACGGACTCTCTGGACGCGGCCCGGGGTGAGCTCGGCCGGCCGGGCGTCGAGGTGGAACCGCGTCGGATGTGGCCCACGGGGCTGGCGGCTGTCGGTGTGGAGCTCAAGGGCCGTATCCCCGCCACGGAGCAGGCCGCGCCCGGACGGGCTCTGGGACGGCTCTCCGACATCGGGTGGGGAAACCGGCTGCGGCCGATGCTCTCCCCGCAGGCCCAGGACGAGCCGGTACCCGACGATGTGGCCAACGCGGTGGTGACGGTTCTCGCCGACTGGGCGAAGGGACCGGGGGGTTGGGCCTCCGGTGCATCGGATGCCCCAGTCCGGCCCGTTGGAGTCGTCACCGTCGCGTCAAGGTCCCGTCCACAGCTGATCCGGACACTGGGAGAACGTATAGCGGCCGTCGGCAGGATGCCTCTGCTGGGTTCCGTCTCGTACGCGGACGCAGACGTGGACACCAGGGTGCCGCGTTCCAACAGCGCCCAGCGGCTACGGGCTCTGCACGGCGCTCTGACCGTGCCGCCCGAGCTGTCCGAGGCTCTGTCCGAGACTCCTGGTCCCGTCCTGCTGGTGGACGATCTGGCGGACACAGGCTGGACCCTTGCCGTTGCGGCGCGACTGCTGCGCCGGGCAGGCGCGGAGGAAGTGTTTCCGCTGGTCCTCGCCGTACAGGGGTGAGCCGGAGGAAGCCGGTGGGGAACATAGGCCGCGGACCGTCCGATACCGGTCCGCGTCGCCAACTGCTCATTGCCGCTTGCCCGGAGGACCGCAAGAATTGGCAGTGCTCCCCCGCACCCGGCCCGTCCACGGTTCGGTCGTGCGGTGCCGCGGGGCACCCCCTGACCGAACCCTGCCCGGTGTCGGCCGTGCAGACCAAAGGAGGACCGTGACCTCCGGCTTCGCTCGGCCTCCGGCCACTCCGTTCTCCACGGCCGCGGCCGCCGTATCCCGGCTGGGCCGAATGCTCGAGCCCGCGGAGTGGGCCGCTGCCGGAATCCCCTTGCTGCGCAGCCCGCGAGAGGTCGTCACGGGCTTGCACGACCTCCATCTGCCGGTGCCCATGAGCACCGTCGTCGCCGTCCTCGACACGGACGAAAGGGTGACCGCGAGCGCCTCCTTCGGCCATCACGCGACCGAAGCCGACGGCTGGGTGTTCCGTAACGCCCTGCTGGCACAGCTGCGCCGGATCATTCCGCACGATCTTCGACGTCGCGTACCCGTGCGCACAGCGGTGCTCCTCTCCTGCCGGGACGGAGACGGCGGCTGGACGGAGGAGGACGGCGCGTGGATGTGGGGACTGCGTGACGCCTGCACCCTGCACGGACTGCGCTGCGGCTCGTACATCACGCTGACGCAGGACGGCTGGCAGGTGCTCGGGGAGGGACGCGGCGGCCGGCACCCGCACGCGGTCCCCCGGTCCGAGGCGGACCGGGACGGAGACAGCCGACACGAAGAGGGCCGTGGAACCGCATCTTCGCCGACCCCGGGCACGCTTCCGACGGGCCAACGGAGTTGACGTCCCGCACGGCGGCACGCTGACGGCCTCCGTCGCGCCTCGGCCGGAAGCAGGCACCGGACGGCCCCATCGGCAGGACAGTCCGGCACCGTGGTCCGGCTCCAAGGACTCCCGGGTCGTCAGACCCCGGCGCCCATGAGCGAGTTGATCCGCTGCGGGTCCCCGCAGACGATCAGCAGCGCCCCGGCCTTGGCCGTGGCTGCTGGCAGCGCACGGGCGGTTGCGTCGTCCGTGCCTCCGTTGACCGCGACGACCACGACGGCACGGTTCGAGGCGCGGCCGACCGCGGCGGCGTCGACGTAGAAGACGTCATCGCGAGCGTCGTGCTGCGCCCAGTAGGAGGCCTCGCCGAACGACAACTCGTGCGCGGCCCACGGGTGCTGCTCACCTGTGGTCAGCACGAGGACATCGTGCGGTGCACGACCGGAGTCCAGCAGCAGGTCGACCGCTTCCTCGGCCGCGTCCAGCGCGCCCTCAGCGGAGGCGGGGATCAGTTGGATCTGCGGAGCCGGGGTGGCAGGCGCCGCATTCTTGGCGGTCTCACGCGGCCCGCGCTGCGTCGGCGGAGTGGCCGGGCCACGCTGCGGACCAGGGCGGCCGGGCCGCGACATCGCGGGACGGGGGCCGGGGCCAGGGACGGGACGGGGGGTCGACGCGGTGCGGCCGGGGGCCGGAGTTACGCGGGGACCCGGGACACTCTCGTGAATCTGAGGCTCCTCGGGGATGAGAGGCATGAGCTGATGTCTATCAAACGTTGGTGCGATACGCACCAGCGGGGGTGGTTGCGGGGCGGCCGCTCAGAAGTCGAAGCCGAGTTGCCCCCCGGATTCCAGGGACACGGTTTCCGTCACGATCCGCTCGCGCTTGAGATGCTGCCAGCGCGGCAGCGCATCCAGATAGGCCCAGGACATGCGGTGGTGCTCCGTGGGCCCCAGTTCCTCCAGAGCGGCGCGGTGCACGGGCGAGGGATAGCCCGCGTTGTCGACGAACTCGAAGTCGGGACAGCCCGCTCCCAGTTCGGCCATCATGGCGTCCCGGCGCACCTTGGCGATCACCGAGGCGGCGGCGACCGCGACGCACGACTGGTCGCCCTTGATGACCGTGCGGACCATCCAAGGCGCGCCCAGGTAGTTGTGCTTACCGTCCAGGATGACCGCGTCGGGGCGGAGGGGCAGCACCTCCAGTGCTCGCAGCGCGGCAAGCCTCAGCGCCGCCGTCATCCCCATCCGGTCGATTTCCTGCGGCGAGGCGTGGCCCAGGGCGTAGGAGGTGACCCACCCCTCCAGGACCCCGGCCAGCTCCGTGCGCCGCTTGGGTGTGAGCAGCTTGGAGTCCGTCAGCCCCTCGGGGGGCCGGCGAAGACCGGTGATGGCGGCGCACACGGTGACCGGACCGGCCCAGGCGCCGCGCCCGACCTCGTCGACCCCGGCGACGACCTTGGCACCGGTGGTGGCGCGGAGTGACCGCTCGACGCTGTGAGTAGGTGGTTCGTACGGCATGGCGCAGTCAGATTACGCCGCCGGAGCCGGAGCAGGGCAGGCGGGGATCAGCCGAAGTGCCGACGCAGGAGCGGAAGCATCACTTGATCGGTCACCTCGTCCTGGGAAGTTCGCTGCCGCACACCTTCGCTCGGTACATCATGATCGCTGGAAAGACATCTGCGACGAGGTCGCCGGTGGCATCGGGAGGCACGTCCCCCGCGCAATTCCACGCCGCACGATCTCGCCGATGAGCTGCTTTCCCCGCAGGACCACACCGTCGAGAATCACCTCGAGAAAGGGCTCCGTGGTGGTGCTGTCGCATTCGTGAACGACGGAGCGCAGTGCGGGACCCGGACCGGGAGCACATCGCGTCCCGCAGCGCGCAGCACAGGTGGATGAGATCCCCGCGTACGCTGCCGGAGTCCGGGGGCCCGATCAGCCGGGGCAGCCCCGCCCGCAAGGCGTCGGCGACAAGATCTTCCGTGGAGGACCAGCGGCGGTGGACAGCCGTTTTCCCCGTCTGGGCGGCGGTCGCGACTCCTTCCATCGTCAGGCCGCTCCAGCCGACGGTGCTCAGCTGATCGAGCGCGGCATCCAGGATCGAGCGCGGCATCCAGGATCGCGCGCTCGAGTACGGGGCTAGCTCGGCGGGGTGCTGGGGCCGATGCTGCTGTTCGGCCTGGGGAGGGGGCGCAACTTCGTGACGCCGGCCCTGACCACGGTGTCCGGTGTGGCGCAGCGCGAGGCAGGCGCCGCGTCAGGCCTTCTCAACGCGATGCAGCAGGTGGGCGGTTCACCGGGCCTGTCCCTTCCGGTGACGGTCTTCGGCACGGCCGGCCGCGACGAGCCCAAGAAGCAGGTTCCGTCCTTCCTGGCCCTGGCCACGCCCGCAGCGGGCCCGTTCGCCAAGTCCCAGGAGCTTCCGCCTCCATGGGGACACCACGTGCTGACGGAAGGCATATCCACCGCGTTCATAGCAGCGGCCGGACTGGTCCTGTTGGCGCTGGTCACCGCGGTGACGGTCATCCGGGTACGGAAGAGCGGCCTGGAGGCGCTCAGCGGCGCGGCAGGAGCGGGCGGTCCCGTCGCCTGAGAGGACGGGCCGTGCGCTGGCCCGCACCGTGTAGGGCACCCGCACCGCGTAGGCCACCCGCATCGCGTAGGCCACCCGCATCGCGTAGGCCACCCGCATCGCGTAGGGCAGGGGCGGAGGGGGAAGCGCCCGAGCAGCCGTGACGGGGACCGGTGGGAAGGCTCAGGCGGACGCGGCCGGGGCCCAGCCGGGGAGCGGCTCGGTGCGCTCCTGCCAGTCGCCCGGCGGGGCGCCTCCCTCTGCCGCGGCCAGCACTCCTCCGACAATGGCGCAGGTGGTGTCCATATCGCCGCCGACCTGCGCGGTTGTCCAGAACGCCTCCTCGTAGTTTCCGAGGTGACGGGCGGCGGCCCAGAGACTGAACGGCACGGTGTCGTGCGCACTGGTGCGGCGACCGGACCCGAGGACCGCGGCGACGGTTCCGGCGTCGCCGTAGTCGAGCATGTCCAGGGCGCGGCGCAGCCCTGCCTGGACGGCGCTGCGCGGTACGAGCTCGATCACCCTGCCCAGGAGTGCTTCGCCGCCGCCGCAGCCGTCCGGGCGGGCCACCAGGGCCGCGGCGGCCGCGACTGCCATCGTCCCGGCGACTGCCTCGCGGTGCTGGTGGGTGATGTAGGAGGAGATCTCCGCCTGGTGCGTGGCCTGCTCCGGTTCGCCCGCGTACCACGCGCCGAGCGGAGCGATCCGCATCGCGGCGCCGTTGCCCCAGGACCCCTGCCCGTTGAACAGCGCGGAGGCCAGCTCACGCCAGTCCCCGCCCTCTCGGATCAGTCGCAGCATCCGGTTCACGGCCGGGCCGTAGCCACGGTCGACGTCATGATGCTCTGCGAAGGACCGGGCGAGCGCGTCCTGGTCGATGCGGCCGTGGTCCACCAGGACGGCAAGCACCGAACACGCCATCTCCGTGTCGTCCGTCCACTGCCAGACGCCAGGCGGCAGAGCGCGTCGCTTGAGCGCGGGATAGTTCGACGGCACGAAGAACTGGGAACCCAGTGCGTCGCCCACGGCCAGCCCGCGCAGGCTGGCGAGGGCTCGCTCGCGGCGTCGCATGAGAGGAGGATCAGCGCTCATCGCCTGCACTCTAACCGGTGACGTCATAGGACTCGGGTGTGCACCAGCGCTCGAACGGACGGTCCAGGTGGTACCGGCCGTTCGCGCCGAGGAGCAACATCCGGAACTCGCCGTTCCCAGGGTTGGACAGTGACTCGAATTCCGCGACGGTCCAGTGGAACCAGCGCATACAGAAGAGCCGCATGGTCAGGCCGTGGGTGACCAGAAGCACATTCGGCGGGTGGTCGGGTTCCTCGAAGCTCCGGTGAAGGCTCTCCAGGAAGGCGCCCACCCGGTCGTAGACATCCGCTCCGGACTCCCCCTGGACGAATCGGTAGAAGAAGTGTCCGTACGCGTCGCGGTAGACCTTCTGGTGCCGCACGTCCTCGGCATCCTGCCAGTTGCCCCAGTCCTGCTCCCGGAGTCTTGGCTCCTCTCGTACCCGCACCAGCCTGGGGTCGAGACCGAGCGCCCGGAAGGTCTGGTGTGTCCGTCGGTACGGAGACACATACGCGCTGATCCGCTCCTCGCCGAACACGTCGCGCAGTTGCCGCCCGGACTCCGCTGCCTGGTGCCACCCGGTCTCCGTCATATGGAGCGCATGGTCCGGCTCCCGCTCGTAGACCGTGTCGTCGGTATTGCCCTCCGACTCTCCGTGCCGGATGAGGACGATGCGCCGCGGCCGTGCCATGCGGCCACCATAGATCGCTCCCCGGGAGCTCGCCGACCCCGGTCGCGGTGACACCGGTGAGCCACGCGATCTTCCTCGCTCCGTGATCCGCTCATCCGGTACGGCTACCCCCGGCGGCGGTACGGCCACAGCCTGCGGAGGTCCTGTACGGGCCGGGCCTCGGCGCGGAACCGATGCAGCAGGTCGCAGGTCACACCGACCAGGAGGGTTCGAGAGCCACGACATCACCCGCGAGCGCGGAGACATCGGCCTCGATCTGCGCCCTCAGGGCCAGCCGCTCCACACGCTCCGCCCGGTACTTTCCGTGCTCAGCGGCGGAGTCCCACAGTGACAGGACCAGAAACTCGCTCCCCGGCGCCTCCCCGAACAAGCCGCGCAGCATGCCGGGCGACCCGGCCATGGCCGGATTCCACACCTTCTCCTGCATCAGGGTGAAGTGCTCCACGCGTTCCGTACGGACCCGGCAGTGGGCCACCCGTGCCACATCCGCGTCGGAGAAGTCCGGCTGGAACCCGACCTTGACATCGAAGCGGTGCTCGAAGAGGCGTATGTGGGCGTCCTTGAAGGTGCCGGACTGCGCAGCCGCGAGCCGGTCGTGCGACCGCGCCATGAAGGAGTCGTAGAACGCCCGGCTCTCCCAGAAGGTGAAGAGGTGCGCCACGCCCGGGCGCGCCCGGCTCCATCCCCCGCCCTGCCCCCGGAAGCCCGGCTCGCCGAGCAGCCCCGCCCATTTTCGCTGCCCCCGTTCGAAACCGCGGCGGTCCACCACGGTGCAGCGAATCCACTTGACCAGCACCGCGCCATCGTACGGCCCCAGGAGTGCTCTGCATCACTCCCTGCCGGGTGGGGGCCCACCCCGCCTGTCCGGCTGTCGCCACTGCCCACTGCCCACTGCCCACTGCCGCCACGGCAGCCTCGGGCTACGCGGACATCATCCGGCGGCGTGGGCAGCGAGGGCAGGGAGGAGGCAATTCGCCTCGTGACGTGGGATACGGCCGTGGCACCATGGGTAACCACCCACGAACCCACGGCAGTTACGGACGTGATCATGCGGTGCGACCTGTTCCGCTGTTCCCCACCGGGATCGGGGCCCCTCTGCGGTCGGGATCCGCTTCGTCAGGTCCGCCGACGCCGTGGCAGAACGCGGACTCAGTCCACATCGGCGCTGTTCCGAGGAAGGGAAGTCTGGTGAGCAGTCTCAACAAGGGACTCGGAAAAGTCGAGGTGACGCTCAGATGGGACCCCAGTCCCTCCGGTGCTCCGGACAATGATCTCGACATCATCGCCGCGACCTACCCCGCGGACGGCCCGTACGGTGAGCCCGCGTACCTCGTGCACTTCGACAGCCGGTCGCCTGACGGCACCATCACCCTCAACAGGGACAGCCGTACCGGTCAGGGCTTCGGCTCCGACGAGGTCATGACCCTGGAGTTCGATCGGTTGGCCCTCACGTACGCACGCGTCGTCGTGGGGGTGGCCATCCAGCAGCGCGAGGGGCGCAGGACGTTCGGCGAGATAGCGAATACCGGCGTCCGGATTCTTGAGGGTCACCAGGAACTGGCGCGGGACGACTTCGCGAAGGTTTCCGGGGCCACAGCCGCGACCGTCGCCGAGTTCGTGCGTGACGCTTCCGGGGAATGGCGATTCCGCCCGGCCGTCCGCGGGTTCGACGTCGACCCGGACTCCTTCGCCGCCACGATGGGAAGCAATTCCTTCTGATCGTCGCATGGGTCGGGGGCGGCGAGCGGGCTGCCGCTCCGGCCTTGTGTGCAACCGCGGCCGGGGCGGGGAGCCGACATTCCGCCGACTCCCCGCCCCGGCCGTTACCTCACACCCGAAGCGCGCTCGGTCTCAGCTGCAGCCGCTGGTCGAGCCGCAGCCCTCGCACAGGTAGCAGCTGCCCGCGCGGCGCATCTTCGTACCGCAGGAGAAGCACAGCGGAGCGTCCGCGTTCATTCCGAGCTGCATCTCCACCAGTTCGGTGGAGCTGTGCGCCTCCTTGGGCGCGGGCACTGCGGCGGCCGCCTCGGGCCTGGCCGTCGACGACTTCGGAAGCTCGACATGGCGGGGCGCGGACTGGGCGAGCCCCTCCACGTCCACCTCGTCGTCGTTCGGCTCGTACGAACCGGTCTCCAGGTGGCGCTGACGCTCCTCGGCGGAGTGGATGCCGAGCGCCGAGCGAGTCTCGAACGGCAGGAAGTCCAACGCCAGTCGGCGGAAGATGTAGTCGACGATCGACTGCGCCATCCGCACATCCGGGTCGTCCGTCATGCCCGCCGGCTCGAAACGCATATTGGTGAACTTCGAGACGTACGTCTCCAGCGGCACGCCGTACTGCAGGCCCACCGAGACGGCGATGGAGAAGGCGCCATCATGCCCGCGAGGGTCGAGCCCTGCTTGGACATCTTCAGGAAGACCTCGCCGAGGCCGTCGTCCGGGTAGGAATTGGCGGTCATATAGCCCTCGGCACCGCCCACCGTGAAGGACGTGGTGATTCCGGGGCGCCCCTTCGGCAGCCGCTTGCGGACCGGCCGGTACTCGACGACCTTCTCCGCCTGCGGCTCGGCCTTCTCTTCCTTCTTCTTGGCCGAGAGCGGCTGGCCGACCTTGCAGTTGTCGCGGTAGATCGCGAGCGCCTTCAGCCCCAGCTTCCAGCCCTCGAAGTGGATCTCCTCGATCTCCTCGACGGTGGCCGACTCCGGCATGTTCACCGTCTTGGAGATCGCGCCGGACAGGAACGGCTGTGCCGCCGCCATCATCCGTACATGGCCCATCGGCGAGATGGAGCGCTCACCCATGGCGCAGTCGAAGACCTCGTAGTGCTCCGGCCTGAGGCCGGGCGCGTCGATGACATTGCCGTGATCGGCGATGTGGGCGACGATCGCCTCGACCTGCTCCGGCTGGTAGCCCAGCCGCTTGAGCGCCTTCGGGACGGTGTTGTTCACGATCTGCATCGAGCCACCGCCGACCAGCTTCTTGAACTTGACCAGGGCCAGGTCCGGCTCGACGCCCGTGGTGTCGCAGTCCATCATCAGACCGATGGTGCCGGTGGGGGCCAGCACGGACGCCTGAGCGTTGCGGAAGCCGTTCTTCTCGCCGAGGCGGATGACGTCCTGCCAGGCCTCGGTGGCCGCGGCCCAGACCGGGGTGTCCAGGTCGTCCATGCGCTTGGCCGCGCCGTTGGCGTCGGAGTGCTGCCGCATGACGCGCTTGTGGGCCTCCGCGTTCCGGGCATAGCCCTCGTACGGGCCGACGGCCGCGGCCAGCTCTGCGGAGCGCCGGTACGAGGTACCGGTCATCAGCGAGGTGATGGCACCGGCGAGGGCGCGCCCGCCGTCCGAGTCGTAGGCATGTCCGGTGGCCATCAGCAGGGCGCCGAGGTTGGCGTAGCCGATGCCCAGCTGGCGGAAGGCGCGGGTGGTCTCGCCGATCTTCTGGGTCGGGAAGTCGGCGAAGCAGATGGAGATGTCCATCGCCGTGATGACGAGTTCGACGACCTTGGCGAAGCGTTCCGCCTCGAACGTCTGGTTGCCCTGGTCGTCGTCGCGCAGGAACTTCATCAGGTTCAGCGAGGCGAGGTTGCAGGAGGAGTTGTCCAGGTGCATGTACTCGCTGCACGGGTTCGACGCAGTGATCCGCCCGCTCTCCGGCGAGGTGTGCCAGTGGTTGATCGTGTCGTCGTACTGGATCCCCGGGTCGGCACAGGCCCAGGCCGCCTCGGCCATCTTCCGGAAGAGGCCCTTGGCGTCGACCTCGTCGATGACCTCGCCGGTCATCCGTCCCCGCAGCCCGAACGTGCTGCCGGTCTCCACGGCCTTCATGAACTCGTCGTTCACCCGGACGGAGTTATTGGCGTTCTGATACTGGACGGAGGTGATGTCGTCACCGCCGAGGTCCATGTCGAAGCCCGCGTCCCGCAGGGCGCGGATCTTCTCCTCCTCCTTCACCTTGGTCTCGATGAAGGCCTCGACGTCCGGGTGGTCCACATCGAGAACGACCATCTTGGCCGCGCGGCGGGTGGCACCGCCCGACTTGATCGTGCCTGCGGACGCGTCCGCGCCGCGCATGAAGGAGACTGGACCGGAGGCGTTGCCACCGGAGGACAGCAGCTCCTTGGAGGAGCGGATCCGGGAGAGGTTCAGGCCGGCGCCGGAGCCGCCCTTGAAGATCATCCCCTCTTCCTTGTACCAGTCGAGGATGGACTCCATCGAGTCGTCGACCGACAGGATGAAGCAGGCGGAGACCTGCTGCGGCTGCTTCGTGCCGACGTTGAACCATACCGGCGAGTTGAAACTGAACACCTGGTGGAGGAGCGCGTAGGCCAGCTCCTGCTCGAAGATCTCGGCATCCGCGGGGGAGGCGAAGTAGCCGTGGTCCTCGCCGCCCTTGCGGTACGTCTTGACCACACGGTCGATGAGCTGCTTCAGGCTGGACTCACGCTCGGGGGACCCCACCGCTCCCCGGAAGTACTTGCTCGTCACGATGTTGACCGCGTTCACCGACCAGAAGTCGGGGAACTCCACGCCGCGCTGCTCGAAGTTGACCGAACCGTCGCGCCAGTTGGTCATGACGACGTCACGGCGCTCCCAGACCACCTCGTCGTACGGATGCACGCCGGGGGTGGTGTGGATGCGCTCGATGCGCAGCCCCTTGCTCGCCTTGCTGCCCTTGGCGCGGGAGCCTCGTGCCGGGCCGCTCGTCGTCTCTGTCATGCCGCCTCCCTGTGCGGGCTAAAACGCCCTGATGTGCCCATTTCTTCCCGTAGGCACGGTGTCTGTCCGGCGCCCGGGCGCTCGATGCGCTCCGGGCAGGTCTGGTGTGCGCCGCTAGTCGGCGGCAGCGGGCGCGGGGACCTCGGAGTCCCCGGCGGGCCCGCCGGTGTCGGCCGAGGGTCGCTGCTCACGCAGCTCCGCGACTGCAGCTTCGAAGTCCTCGAGCGAGTCGAACGCCCGGTAGACGGACGCGAAGCGCAGATAGGCGACGAGATCGAGCTCCTGGAGCGGGCCGAGTATGGCGAGCCCCACGTCATGGGTCGAGAGCTCGGCGCTGCCGGTGGCACGCACCGCCTCCTCGACACGCTGGCCGAGCTTGGCGAGCGCGTCCTCCGTGACGGGCCGCCCCTGGCACGCCTTGCGCACCCCGGAGATGACCTTGTCGCGGCTGAAGGGTTCGGTGACGCCACTCCGCTTGATCACCATCAGTGACGCCGTCTCCACCGTGGTGAAGCGGCGGGAGCAGTCGGGACACTGGCGACGCCTGCGGATCGAGGTCCCGTCATCGGTGGTACGGCTGTCCACCACTCGGCTGTCCGGGTGTCGGCAGAAGGGGCAGTGCATGATCCCTACCCTCCTTGAACCCTTTGAACGTGGTACGACACAGCAAGCACAGCTGCAACGGCCTCACCAGCCCTGGACGGGCCGTGCGGAGCACCCCCAAGCATAGGCGATATCCGCTGCTGCGAACGACGCCGAACCACAACTTGTGGGTGACTCGCCCTCATCAAACCACTAGATCTGGTGGTTGACCGCCAAGCACATCGACCGCGTGTCGCGCTGTGCGGCGCCCATGAGAGTACGGGAGGGACGCCGGACACCGAGCGGCGGGTCACAGGTGCCACACTGAGTGACGGCCGTGCGACACTCCACGCACACCTCACCCGCATCCCGGCGGGGTGCGGGATACCGTCACGAGGGGATCAACCCTCCGCCCATACATGTGCCCCCCTGATCCCGTCAGGCGAATTGCGAAATTTCACTCGAACGTGTGTTTGGCGCAACCTTTCGAAACCAACTACCGTTGTCCCACTAGGGAGAACATCTCGAGAGGGGCCGACGTGACCACCACCGCAGACAGCGCCACCATCACCGCCCAGGACCGCTCCCAGCACCGAGTCGACCAGACGCACCCGATGAATGATGCATCCATGAATTCCGAGGGGCAGAAGCCCGCCCGCTCGCTGCCCGGACGACCTCCAGGAATCCGGGCGGACAGCTCCGGCCTCACGGACCGGCAGCGTCGGGTCATCGAAGTCATCCGGGACTCGGTGCAGCGGCGCGGTTACCCACCGTCCATGCGTGAGATCGGCCAGGCGGTGGGGCTCTCGAGCACCTCCTCCGTGGCCCATCAGCTCATGGCCCTGGAGCGCAAGGGCTTCCTGCGCCGCGACCCGCACCGCCCGCGGGCGTACGAGGTTCGCGGCTCGGACGGGCCGAGCACCCAGCCGACGGATACGACGGGCAAACCCGCCGCGTCCTACGTTCCGCTGGTCGGCCGTATCGCGGCCGGTGGTCCCATCCTCGCCGAGGAATCGGTCGAGGACGTGTTCCCGCTCCCCCGCCAACTGGTGGGTGACGGCGAACTGTTCGTCCTGAAGGTCGTCGGCGACTCGATGCTCGAAGCGGCGATCTGCGACGGCGACTGGGTGACGGTGCGCCGCCAGCCCGTCGCGGAGAACGGTGACATCGTGGCCGCCATGCTCGACGGTGAGGCCACCGTGAAGCGCTTCAAGCGGGAGGACGGCCATGTCTGGCTGCTCCCGCACAACTCCGCGTACCAGCCGATTCCCGGCGATGATGCGACCATCCTCGGCAAGGTGGTGGCGGTGCTGCGGCGGGTCTGACACGCCCCTCACGACCGGGCCCCGGAACCACTGCGCCGGTTCCGGGGCCCTGCTCTGCGGTCCGAGGGACTAAGAACTCTGCACAGAGCTCTGCTTCCGGGCGGCCTCGGCAGCCGCGTCGATCGCGGCCAGCGAGCGGCGGACCTGATTGCGATCCGTCGTATACCAGAAGTCCGGCATCGACGCCCTCAGAAAGCTGCCATATCGGGCCGTGGTAAGCCGGGGGTCGAGTACGGCGACCACCCCGCGGTCGCCGGACGCCCGTACGAGTCGTCCGGAGCCCTGCGCCATCAGCAGCGCCGCATGCGTGGCCGCAACGGCCATGAAGCCATTGCCGCCGCCCTCCTCCACGGCCTTCTGCCGAGCGCTCATCAGCGGGTCGTCAGGCCGCGGGAAGGGAATCCGGTCCATCACGACCAGCTGGCAGTTCGGCCCGGGGACATCGACGCCCTGCCACAGCGACAGGGTGCCGAAGAGGCAGGTCCGCGCGTCGGACGCGAAGGTGCGGATCAGCTCACCGAGGGTCTCCTCACCCTGCAGCAGGATCGGCATCTCCAGCCGTTCCCGGAGGGCCTCCGCGGCGCCCTGGGCCGCCCGCATCGACGAGAAGAGACCGAGAGTGCGGCCGCCTGCGGCCTCCACGAGCTCCGCCAATTCGTCCAGCATGTCGGTGCGACTCCCCTCGCGGCCCGGCTGCGCCAGATGCTTGGCCACATAGAGAATGCCCTGCTTCGGGTAGTCGAAGGGCGAGCCGACATCCAGGCCCTTCCACTGCGGGATGTCCTCACCCTGCACCCCCTCCGGCGACAGGCCGAGGGAGGCCCCCACACCGTTGAAGTCGCCGCCGAGCTTGAGGGTCGCCGAGGTCAGCACCACGGAACGCTCGGTGAAGAGCTTGTCGCGGAGCAGGCCGGCCACCGAAAGCGGCGCGACACGCAGCGAGGCGCCGAAACGGTCGTGGCGTTCGTACCAGACGACGTCGTATTCCGAGCCGTTCGCGATGCGCTCCGCCACCGCGTGGACATTCTCGATGGAGGCGAGGGCCTGCTTGCGTACCGCGTCCTCGTCCTGAACTGATTTGTCACGGGTGTTTCCCAGGGCCGTGATGACCGTGCGGGCCGCGTCACGGAGCGCCATCAGGGCGTAGCCGAGATCCTCCGGAATCTCCTCGATGCGACCGGGCAGGGCCAGCTCCATCAGCCGTTCGAAGGTCTCGGCCGCGGTCTGCAGGGAGTCCGCCGCCTTCTCGTCGACCAGCTTGGCGGCGCGGCGCACCGCGCGGTTCACCGATCCGGGGGTGAGCTCACCGGTGGCGGCGCCGGTGACCCGGGAGACCAGCTCGTGGGCCTCATCGATGACCAGCACCTCATGGCTGGGGAGTACGGGCGCACCTTCGATCGCGTCGATCGCCAGCAGGGCGTGGTTGGTGACGACGACATCGGCGAGCTTGGCACGCTCGCGTGCGGCCTCGGCGAAGCAGTCCGCGCCGTACGCGCACTTCGACGCGCCCAGGCACTCGCGGGAGGAGACGGACACCTGGGACCAGGCCCGGTCCGAGACGCCGGGGGTGAGATCGTCCCGGTCGCCGGTCTCCGTCTCGTCCGCCCAGTCCCGCATCCGCAGGAGATCCTTGCCGAGCTTGCTGGCCGGCATCGCGGCTTCGAAGGGATCGAACAGCCCGTCTTCCTCCTCCTGCGGCACTCCCTCGTGCAGACGGTGCAGACACAGGTAGTTGGAGCGCCCCTTGAGCATGGCGAACTCGGGGCGGCGCCGCAGGAGCGGGTGCAGAGCGTCGACCGTGCGCGGCAGATCGCGCTCGACGAGCTGCCGCTGCAACGCGAGGGTCGCGGTGGCCACGACGACGCGCTCGCCGTGAGCCAGCGCCGGCACCAGATACCCGAGGGACTTGCCGGTACCAGTGCCCGCCTGGACCAGCAGGTGGGAGCCGTCGTCGACGGCTTCGGCGACGGCTTCGGCCATGGTGACCTGACCAGGGCGCTCCGTGCCGCCGACGGCGGTGACGGCGGCGTGCAGCAGCTCGGGAAGGGAGGGCTTCGTCATAGCGCCACCACCCTACGGGGCTCCACTGACATCGACCGCCGTCACGGCTGGTGGAGGGGGTTCGGGACCGTACCGTGGACGGCCGCGTGGGGCCGGTCCGGGCGGTCGCGGTAGCCGTCCATATGGAGGCGGTTGCGGTTGAGGCACAGCCTCTCGATACGCGGTGTGAGCAGGTCGAAGGTCTCGAACCGGTCCTTGAGTTCGGGGAACCGCGCCTGGTGCCGGACGATCTCGGCCCGGACCAGCGACCAGAACTCGTTCTCGGGCACTCCGAGCTGCTCCTCGCAGAGCGGCGCGAGGTAGCGGAAGACGCCCACGAAGAGGCCGGAGTGGATGAACTGGGTGAGAAAGCCCGGCGGCTCGGTGAGCAGGACCTCACGTACCTCGTCGGGCATGGTGTCGTGCTCGGGCAGCGGCTCGGCGCTGACGTTCACATCGTCGACGAAGTCCTTCACCGCCAGGCGGACGGGCACGTCCCGGTCGTCGAAGACGACGATGGCGTTCTCTCCGTGCGGCGAGAAGACCGTGCCGTACTGGTAGAGGAAGTGCAGCAGAGGCGGTAGCAGGGCAGCGAAGAGACGGCTCAGCCAGTCCGCCGGATCGAGGCCGGAACGCCGGACGATCTCCGCCGTGAAGGAGCGGCCCTGCGGATCCGTGAGGAGGAGGGCTGCCAGAGTACGCGCGCGCTCCCCGGGGTCGAGGTACTGGGAGACGGGCTCGCGCCAGATGCAGCCCAGCAGTTCCCGGTACTGGTACGGGACGCCGGGAAGCCGGTCGTAGAGCGGGTGCTCGACCGCGACGGAGGCCGTCTCACCGAGCAGAACGACACGGGCCTCGTCCCGGAGGAAGGGGTCGCCGTCGCGCAGCGCGTGCACCCAGCTGGTGACGGCCGGTGCGGCGATGGTGCGCTCGGTGGGGAGTCCTCGCCACACCAGGGTGTTGAGAATGGAGAGCGGGAGTTTGACTGTGCGCGCGCCCGGACGGCTCGTGTTCAAAAAGGTACGGATCGACTGCTGGGGAAGCCGGAGGTCCTCGTCCGCCGGGAGCGGGATTATCGTTCCGTCGGCCACCTGTGGTGCGAAGAGCGGCGCCACGCTTTCGTCCCACTGCCAGGGGTGTACTGGGAGCCACAGGTAGTCGGCGGGGTCACGGTCCTGGTCGGCGACCGTGCGGGCGAAGGCCGCGCGGGTCTCGGGGGTGAGTTCCTCGGCGTAGAGCCGGTCGGGGGTGCCGAGCGCGGGGACGCCGCGGTACTGCGCGAGGTCGCGGTGGACGGCGAGCCAGGGAAGGCGCTGCGCCATGCGCGCCTCCGGAGCCCACTGGGCCGTGTCGGCGGCGGAGAACCCGAGCCGCCCCTTGTTGACCACGATCCAGGGGTGACCGGTCTGGTGGCCTTCCAGCTCGGCATAGCCGAGGTCGGCGAGGTCCGCGGCGCTGTGCGGGGTCGAGCCGAGGCAGGCATCGGCCGCAAGAGTGGCGGTGAGCTCCCGGACGAGGTGTCCGGTCGTGTCGCCGGTCAGCCCGAGAACGGTGTCGTGGGCGAGGGCGATGAACCGCAGCGGATCCCCGGACGGGGTGATCGACTCCGGGTCCACCCGCCAGTGCCCGTATGCGCTGCGGCGGGCACGGAAGCGATAGGTGGTGCTGTCGGTCACCGTGAGCCGGTACGCCTGCGGGTCGCCTCCCTCGGGCTCAGGGGTGATCACTTCTTCATACGCGAATTCCGCGAGCATCTTGGCGAGCAGGCGGCGGGCTGCTTGGTTCCAGGCGGCTTGACGCTGCTGCGGTGACGGGCGCAAAAGTCTGGGCTCCTCGGAACGGGAACGGGGACGGGCCGAGCGGTGTAAGGAAAGCAGTGGAGAGATCAGCGGTGCCAGAGGGCCTGATCACAGGAGGTGGCGATGAGCACGGTCGCGCATCATCAGAGCTGCTCGCTTGTCGGGCAGGTCAACCTCGGCGGTGAGGCGGAAGCCGGCGCCGAGGAAGGCTGCTACGGACGGGGTGTTGCGGAGGTCGGGCTCCGCGATGACCCGGCCGCAGGAGGGGCGGTGGTCGAGGACGAGATCGGAGACGGCGCGGAGCAGCGATGTCCCGACTCCCCGGCCACGGTCGCCGACGGCACCGATGAGCAGATGGAGGCCGGTGTCATGCGGCCGCGCGGGATAGTGGCGGGCCAGGGGATCGAGATCGGCGCGGTAGACCTCCCAATAGCTCATCGGCGTGCCGTTCAGGACGCCGAGACAGGGCACGCTGCGTCCGTCGCCCTGGAGTTGGGTACGCAGATGGGCCGCTGCTGTCTCATCCGGGCCCGCGAGGTCCCAGAAGGCGGCGACGGCCGGGTCGTTCATCCAGCAGGAGACCAGCGGCAGGTCGCGGCCGATGTCGACGGGGACGAGCTGGAAGGCTCCTGAGGAGGTGGTGGCGGGGCCCCATGTGGCGACGGCGTCGAGCAGGTCGTGGCCGGTCGTCAGGTCCGGACGGCCGGGGGCGCGGGTCTTGGCAGCCGTGCGAGCGAGGAGGACCCGCTCTTCGGCGACCAGGGCGGTGAGCTCGTCCGACAGCTGCAGGTCGAGGGTGTCGTCGGTACTGGAGCTGGTGCTGGATTCGGTCGACGGCACTTCGGCGCTCTCCTCTCCGGAGCCCGGTGAGTCCGCTGGATTCTGTTGCGTCCCATGGGTCCAGGAGGTCATCCCGCGGAAGTGGCAAGGGGGTTGGGGATGGTGACATAGACGGACTGGGTGTCGACCGGGCCGACCAGCTCGTCGAGGCCGTGCAGCCGGGTGAGCAGATTCGCCTTGCAGCGCAGTGTGGTGGTGTCGAGGAGGCGGCCGGGTAGCGAGGAGCGGAGCTTCGCGGGGCCCGACGCGGCTTCTCTGAGGAAACGCCGGAAGGCGGCCAGGAGGACGCGTTCGTCGGCGAGTCCCTGGGCACCGAACGCTCCGATGAGGCCGAGCACGTTGTTGATGCCGAGGTAGTAGGCGAGACGTTCGTCGGTGACCTCGTCGGAGACGAACGTGTCGCTCTCACCACCGATGCCGGGCAGCCGACGTTCGAGGCCGGTCCTGTGCGACTCGCGGAAGTAGTAGCCCTGGTTGTCGCGGTAGCGGCCGCCGGCCGGCCAGCCATCGGCATCAAGAAGCACCAGGGTGTTCTGTTGGTGTGCCTCGAGCGCGATCCCGGCTTCGCCATCGAGCCACAGTACGGGTCGTACCACAGCTTGGAGGTAGCGCAGGAACCACTCGGTGGATACGGCGCCGAGGGGACGCCCGGTGTGTGTGGCGAGCCGGGCCACGAGGGCGGCGAGCCGGGACCGCATCAGGGGGTGGCCGGATGCTTGAGTGCCCGGGAAGGGACGGGGTGAGGTCAGTCCGGCGATGCAGACGGCATCGTCGCCGAGGGCGAACGGGTTGTGCCTGACGACGACGTCGAGGCCGGGAATCGGCTGACCGTCCCGTCCGGACACGGCGAGCCAGGCCGGGTCACGGACGATGTCGAAGCAGGGGTGAACGCTCTGCCACTGCTCGGCGAGGCCGCTGCGCAGCAGTCGGTGCACCTCGACACCGCGCTGGAGTTCCTTACGGAGGTTCTCACGACGGGAGTTGGTGATCCGCAGGCCGAGGGAGAGCTTGAGCATGGCGGCCGCACCGGGCCGGTGCACGGTTCGTACGGAGGAGGTGGGGTGCCAAAGGTCGCCGTACGGCCCCAGATCGTGCAGCAGCCGGGCGTCCAGGAGCTCCGCCACTGCCGGACGGTGCCGGATCTCGCGCGCCTGCCACGGGTGGAGGGGCAGCGGCA
Source organism: Streptomyces sp. 8N706 (assembly GCF_052245415.1). NCBI lineage: Bacteria > Bacillati > Actinomycetota > Actinomycetes > Kitasatosporales > Streptomycetaceae > Streptomyces > Streptomyces sp. 8N706. The sequence goes on from NZ_JBQQBW010000025.1 coordinate 51,109, forward strand.
CGGTTCCGTCCGGCAATTCGAGACCGGCCCCCGCCAGCTCGGTGGCCAACTGCTCGGCGTGCACAGGGCGGCCCCGCTCGGTCCAGGCGGAGTCGGTGGCCAGCACAGCACGATCGACAGCCAGCCAGTGCAGGGGAAAGGAGCCCCTCAGCTCGGGCGAGTAGGCCTGGGTTTCAGCGTCGGAGAGCCCCTCACGGCTCTTGGGAGTGGGATGGAGCGGATGGCCGAGAATGAGTGACTGCTCCCCGTCGAGGAACAGATCTCCAGCGAGCGGCACGGCCGGGTGGGCCCGTCGGCCCGCGATGAACGCGGTGGTGCGGTGCACGGAGTCGGCCACGCGGCCGACGAGCTCGGCTCCGCTCTCCCCCGTCCCGGGGGCGGCCTGGGCCGTCTCGCGGCCGAGGAGGGCGGCAAGGGTGACGGCGTCCACGGCGGGGGCGCCGGCCGGCGCGCTCTCCAGGGCGGGGCTGCCGAACCGGTGCCACCCGGTGGCCGACCAGTAGCGGATGGGGACCAGCAGGGCGGTGCCGCTCGCGGTGAGGGCGATACGAAGCGTGTCACCGCACGGCGGTGGAGTGCCCGTCTCCCGCGTCCAGCAACGCAACAGATTCTCGACGCCCGCCGCGTCGGCAGCGATACGAGGATCGGGGTGATCCAGCGGGTCAGGACTGGTCGAGGCGGCACCGGCAGGGCCGGCCTGCGGGGGCACGGCGTGCTCGACGGTGGTCGCTGTGGCGTCGTGGCCGGAGTATGCGTTCATGGTCTCGTCGGCGCCGTGATCCCGGCGATCTGGCCGTGAAGCGGGCGCCTCCCTCCTTTGTCGGTTCGCTGGACTGGGCATACCTGCCGCGGTCGGTGTGCTCCTGGCTCACCGTTGCTCGGCGGGGCCGGGGCCCGGTGCACGGGTGCTCCGGCGGGGAGCGCCGGTGGGTACCCGGCCGGGCCTCTTCGGAGGCGGCCCCCGGCTCTTCCTGCCTCCTGGTGAACGCTGCTCGGCTGCCCGCCGTACGTACCAACGACGCCGCGCGCAGCGGATCACGGGCACCCGCAAGATCCTTGGCCGCCCTGCCCGCGTGCGATCGGGAACCGCGGCCCCGCGCGTGGCCGTCCCCAACGGCACGGGCATAGTGGGGCCTTGCGCCTCTCGCATGACAAGTCCATCGCACGTTCGTAGACATCCAGGGGGAGTTCCACCCATGCCATCCATACGACGGCCTGCCCTCGCCGCGGCCGCGCTCGCCGCTGTGCTCGCGGTGACCGCGACCGCGTGCGGCCCGACGGACGACAGTGCGAGCGACCAGTCCGGCGTCTCCGCGGGCCAGCAGGGACAGAACGACGCCACCGCGCCCGAGGACATCAAGGAGCGGCTGAGGGAGCTGGGTCTGGACCTGGACAAGTGGAAGAACGGCGAGTGGAAGAACTGGAACAAGGACGACTGGCTGCGGGAGGCCGGGGACTTCGTCAACCCGATCATCGAGGACCTCTGGAAGCCGGAGCGCATGAAGGGCGCCGAGGACCCGCAGAAGACGGTCCCCGCCGACGTCTCCGCTGATCAAGGGGTCACCGATCCCGAGCCGGCACCCGTGGAGGCCGGGGCGGTCGAGACGCCGTACCACGACAACGCGGCTCCCGTCGGCAAGGTCTTCTTCGACGGCCCCGAGGGCTCCATGGTCTGCTCCGCCACCGTCGTGAAGGACCCGGCGAACCCGGGGAAGTCCAACATGGTCTGGACGGCGGGTCACTGTGTCCACGCGGGCAAGAACGGCGGCTGGTACCGCAACATCGCCTTCGTCCCGTCCTTCAACGACAACGGGGCCTCCGCCGACCAGTTGAACAGCGCCCCCCGTGAGCAGGTCGCCCCGTACGGCGTCTGGTGGGCCGACTGGGCCTCCACCTCCGACCAGTGGATCTCCCAGGGTGCCGCCACGGGCGGCAGCGGTGCTCCGTACGACTTCGCCGTGCTCCATGTGAAGCCGGTGAAGGGCAGCGAGGGCACCTCCCTGGAGGAGACCGTCGGCGCGGCCCTGCCGGTCGACTTCAACGCCCCCGCGGTCAAGACCATCGAGAACATGGGAGCCTGGGGCTACCCCGCCGCCCCGCCGTTCGACGGCAGCAGGATGTTCTCCTGCGTCGACAAGCCCGGCCGCCTTTCGGTGGCCTCGTCGCAGCCGACGATGTACCGCATCGGCTGCACGATGACAGGCGGTTCGTCCGGCGGAGGCTGGTTCGCCAACGGAGCCGACGGCAAGCCGGCACTGGTGTCCAACACCTCCATCGGCCCGGCGACGGCCACATGGCTCGCCGGTCCGCATCTGGGTCTTGAGGCGAAGAGCCTGTACGAGACCGTCAGCAGGAAGTTCGCCGGCCAGTAGCAGCCGAGGTGTCCGTAGCAGCTGCCGCGTCCGTAGCAGAGGGCCCGCCCCACCAACCGGTGGGGCGGGCCCTCTGTGGTCGTTCAACTGCCGACGTTCAGCCGCAGCGCCGCATGTGGGGCTCCGGGGTCAGCGCTGCCCGGCCAGTGCATAGGGCTGCAGCTCGGCCGCCAGCTCCTCATGGACCCGCGCCTTGAGCACCGTGCCCTCCGGGATGTGCTCCTCGGAGATCACCTCGCCGTCGGCGTGCGCCCGCGAGACCAACTGACCGTGCGTGTACGGCACCAGCGCCTCGATCTCGACCCGCGGCCGCGGCAGCTCCTCGTCGATCATGGCCAGCAGCTCGTCGATGCCCTGGCCCGTACGGGCGGACACCGCGATGGCGTGCTTCTCGATCCGCAGCAGCCGCTGCAGTACGAGCGGGTCGGCGGCGTCCGCCTTGTTGATCACCACGATCTCGGGCACGTCCACCGCGCCCACGTCGCGGATCACTTCGCGCACTGCCGCCAGCTGCTCCTCGGGCACCGGGTGTGAACCGTCCACCACGTGAAGGATCAGATCGGAGTCCCCGACCTCCTCCATCGTGGAGCGGAACGCCTCCACCAGGTGATGCGGCAGGTGCCGGACGAAGCCGACGGTGTCGGCCAGGGTGTAGAGCCGGCCGCTGGGCGTCTCGGCCCGGCGCACGGTGGGGTCGAGGGTGGCGAACAGCGCGTTCTCCACCAGGACGCCCGCACCCGTCAGCCGGTTCAGGAGCGAGGACTTACCCGCGTTGGTGTATCCGGCGATGGCGACCGAAGGTACCTTGTTCCGACGGCGCTCCTGCCGCTTGATGTCACGGCCGGTCTTCATGTCCGCGATCTCCCGGCGCATCTTCGCCATCTTCTCGCGGATGCGCCGCCGGTCCGTCTCGATCTTGGTCTCACCGGGGCCGCGGGTGGCCATACCGCCGCCCGACGAACCGGAGCCACCGCCACCCATCTGCCGGGACAGCGACTGACCCCAGCCACGCAGCCGCGGCAGCATGTACTGCATCTGGGCCAGCGAGACCTGCGCCTTGCCCTCTCGGGACTTGGCGTGCTGGGCGAAGATGTCGAGGATCAGGGCAGTGCGATCGACCACCTTCACCTTGACGACGTCCTCGAGGTGGATGAGCTGCCCCGGGGTGAGCTCACCGTCGCAGACGACGGTGTCGGCTCCGCTCTCGAGCACGATCTCCCGCAGCTCCTGAGCCTTGCCCGAGCCGATGTACGTGGCCGGGTCGGGCTTGTCGCGGCGCTGGATCACTCCGTCGAGGACCACCGCGCCGGCCGTCTCGGCCAGTGCGGCCAGTTCGGCGAGGGAGTTCTCCGCGTCATCCACCGTGCCGGACGTCCAGACGCCGACCAGCACCACGCGCTCCAGGCGCAGCTGCCGGTACTCGACCTCGGTGACGTCCTCGAGCTCGGTGGACAGGCCCGTGACACGACGCAGTGCCGCCCGGTCGGAGCGGTCGTACTGGTCGCCGTCACGCTCCTCGTCGATCTCGTAACTCCAGGCGACGTCCTCTTCCATCAGGGCGTCGGCCCGAAGGCTTGTCGAAAAGCTCTGGGCATCCTGGGAAGGGGAAGAAGAGGAGGTCATTTGATCCTTACGTCGATGGAAACTCTCATCGGTGACAACACCGGGGGACTCCGGAGGATTCCCCTGCCCGGGCCGCCCTGCCACCGTGCCGGCCTGCCGGCCTGAAATCCCGCCGATCTGCCGACCCGAAAATGGTCCCATGCCCGCGGGCGGCCGTCACGCGGGTTTTCCGTGCCGGTGGGGATCCCTCCCACCCTGCTGTGGTGCGGCAGCAGCCGGTTGCGGTACGGCCCCGTCGGCCTTCCAGTCGGGGTGACCGGGCATGGCCGGCGTCCTGGCGTCGTACAGCCACGACCGCAGAAAGGCCGTCTGGTCCTGCCCGGAGACCTCGGAGGCCAGCGCGATGAAGTCGGCGGTGGAGGCATGGCCGTACCGGTGGCGTGCCGCCCAGGTCCGCTCCAGACGGTCGAAGGCCGCTGCGCCGATCCGCTCGCGCAGCGCGTAGAGCACCAGCGCGCCGCCGTCGTAGATGACCGGCCGGAAGATGTCGGTCTTCCGTCCGGGAGCCGGCGGCGCGGGCGCGGCAGGCGGACCGCCGACGGCGCGCCAGGCGTCGGACAGGCCGTACGCCCGGCGCATCCGCTCGGAGAGCCGGGCCCCTGAGCGCTCCTCGGCGTAGAGGGCTTCGTACCAGGTGGCGTGGCTCTCGCTGAGCCAGACGTCCGACCACCGCACGGGGCTGACGCTGTTGCCGAACCACTGATGGGCCAGCTCGTGCACCATGACCGATTCGACATACGGCTCGGCGAAGCGCGGGTCCGTGAACAGTCCGCGCTCGAAGAGTGAGAGCGTCTGGGTCTCCAGTTCGAACCCGGTCCGGGCCCCGGCGATCAGCACGCCGTACGTCTCGAAGGGGTACGGGCCGACTTTCCTCTCCATCCAGGCGATCTGCCCGGGGGTGCGGGCCGTCCACCTCGCCAACCGTTCGCGGTCGGCCGCGGGCACGACGTCCCGTACGGGCAGACCGTGCGGTCCGGTGCGCCGCAGCACCGCGGAGCGTCCGATGGAGACCTGCGCCAGCTCGGTGGCCATCGGGTGGGCCGTGCGATACGCCCATGTGGTCGTGGCATCCCCCGGCTCACGGAACAGGGGGAGCCCGCCCGCGACGACCGTGATCCCCTTCGGTGCGGTGACGCGGAAGGTGAACCGGGCCTTGTCGGAGGGGTGGTCGTTGCACGGGAAGACCCGGTGTGCGGCATCGGCCTGGTTGGCCATCGCCAGACCGTCGTCCGTCCGCACCCAGCCGCCGTCCGTCGCGTTCGGGTCACTGGTGTGCACGACGCCGATCCGGAACGGGGCTCCTGCCCGGACGGGCCGGGCCGGAGTGAGGGCGAGGTCCTCGCCGACGGACTCGAACCGGGCCGGACGGCCGTTCACCTCGACGGATGTGACCGTGCCCCGAGCGAAGTCCAGATGGAACCCGGCCAGTGGGGCTGTGGCGCGGGCCTCGATCACCGTGACCGCCCGCAGGGGCTTGCTGTTGCTGCCGGAGTACTCGAAGGCGATGTCGTACGCCAGGACGTCGTAGCCCGGATTCCCGAGATGGGGGAAGAGGCGGTCGCCGATCCCCGCCGCCGCCGGTGACGGCGTACCGGCAGCGACGAGGGTGGCCATGGCGGCAGCCGCGAAGGCCGCCCTGCGGTGCCGTGAGCGGATCATGCCCTTACGGCTATCAGCGCCGTGCAAGCCTCCGGCGGAGCCGCGCGCCCCCACCCACTCGAACGGCAGCCCTCCGCCTCGCCCGCCACCGCATCAGTGTCCTGTTCGCCATACTCCGCGACGGCACCTTCTACGAGTCACGCACCCCGGAAGCGGCCCCCGCATGACCCACACAGGCTTGACGAAGGACATAGAGGCACCCCCGCCTATGAGTTCCGCAGACCGCTGCCTATGAGTTCCGCAGACCGCTGCTCTCGTCTGCCGATGTCATCTGCTCGCCTCCTTGTGCTGATGTCCTCCGCCGGCCCGCTGCTCACGTCCTCTGCCGGCCTCGCCTGGTCACGGTGTCGCCCACCGGGGGCACGACTACGCCCGGAGAGTGGGCACGGCTCACATCGAAGACCCCCGGCACTCTGAGCATGGCGCGCATCAGGGCGGGGAGGTCCGCCGCGTCGGGGAGTTGGAGGGTGTAGGTGTGGCGGACGCGCTGTTCGTGGGGTGGCTCGACGGCGGCGGAGACGATGGCCGCGCCTTCCAGCGCGATGGCTTCGGTGAGGTCGGCGAGGAGGTGCGGGCGGCCGAACGCCTCAGCCAGGAGCGTGACCCGGCAGTCGCCGGCGGAACCCTCTCCCCGGCCGCGCCACCGCACCCCGACCGGGTGCCGTCCGGCCACCGTCATGCGAGTGACCGCCGGACACTGCGCCCGGTGCACGGTGACGGCGCCGCCCCGGACGGCGAACCCGGTGACCGCGTCGGGCGGCACCGGCGTACAACAGCCGGCGAGGCGTACGGTCGCACCGGGCAGGTCCGCGACGGCGGCGACCACCGCGGCAGGGCCCGGCACCGCCCCCTCGGCATCCGTCCCCTCCGTCGCCGCCTGGACCGCTTCCGTCCCATCCGCCTCGCCGTTCCCCTCACCGTCCACCGGTGCGCTCCCCGGCCCCGCCGCGGGCGGAAGGGCAGGTGCCTTCAGCGCCTCCGGGTGCGCCGCCAGCCAGCGGCTGATCGCGATACGCGCGGCGGGTGTACGGGCGTGCTGCAGCCAGTCGGGGGCCGGACCGGCAGCAGGGTCCTGAGCCATCAGGAGCTGGAGCGTGTCGCCGTCACGGAGTACCGTCGCGAGGGTCGCGAGCCGGCCGTTGACCCGTGCTCCGATGCAGGTGTGCGCGGCCTCGCCGTGCAGGGCGTACGCCGCATCCACACAGCTGGCGCCCGCGGGCAGTCCGAAAGTACCGCCGGCGGCGCGGAAGACGGTGATCTCGGCGTCCTGGGCGAGGTCGTCGCGCAGGGAGTCCCAGAAGGTGTCCGGGTCGGGGGCGGCCTGCTGCCAGGCGAGCAGCCGGGACAGCCAGCCGGGGCGGGTGGGATCGGCGCGCTCGCCGTCCGCCGCCGCCTCATCGGCGCCCTCCGCGGTCGGAGCGTACGGATTGCCCAAGGCGATCACTCCGGCCTCGGCCACCAGATGCATCTGGTGCGTACGGATGAGGACTTCGGCGACCTCACCTCCCGGCCGGCACGCCACGGCCGTGTGCAGCGACTGGTACAGATTGAACTTGGGGACGGCGATGAAGTCCTTGAACTCGGAGATCACCGGGGTGAAACAGGTGTGGAGTTCACCGAGGACCGCGTAGCAGTCGGCGTCCTCCGCCACGAGCACCAGGATCCGTCCGAAGTCCGCGCCGCCGAGCTTGCCCCGTTTGAGGCGCACCCGGTGCACCGAGACGAAGTGCCGCGGCCTGACCAGGACTTCGGCCGCGATGTCCGCCTCCCGCAGGACCGCCCGCAGCTCCTCCGCGATCCGGTTCAGCGGATCCGGGCGGCTCGCGTGGTCGAGGAGGAGCTCACGCGTACGGGCGTACTCCTCGGGGTGGAGGATCGCGAAGACCAGGTCCTCCAGCTCTGTCTTGAGCGCCTGCACGCCGAGCCGTTCGGCCAGCGGGATCAGGACGTCGCGGGTGACCTTGGCGATCCTGACCTGCTTCTCGGGCCGCATCACGCCGAGGGTGCGCATGTTGTGCAGCCGGTCGGCGAGCTTGATCGACATCACGCGGACGTCGTTGCCGGTGGCGACGAGCATCTTGCGGAAGGTCTCGGGTTCCGCCGCGGCCCCGTAGTCCACCTTTTCCAATTTGGTGACGCCGTCGACGAGATAGCGGACCTCCTCGCCGAACTCCTCCCGCACCTGGTCCAGCGTCACCTCGGTGTCCTCGACGGTGTCGTGGAGCAGCGAGGCGGTCAACGTCGTCGTCTCGGCGCCCAGTTCGGCCAGGATCAGGGTGACCGCGAGGGGGTGGGTGATGTACGGCTCGCCGCTCTTGCGCGTCTGGCCCCGGTGCGAGGACTCGGCGAGGACATACGCCCGGCGCAGCGGTTCCAGGTCCGCGCCCGGGTGGTGCGCGCGGTGCACCTTCGCCACATGGTCGATGGCATCCGGCAGCCGGTCCCGGGGAGCGGGGCCCAACAGCGCCGCGCGACCGAGTCTGCGCAGGTCGATACGGGCGCGCCTGCGGGCAGGGGGACCAGGGTTGGTGGCCTCTGCGCTCATGGGCACCTCCGGCGGCATCGACCGGCGGGGGGCTGGGCCGGTGCCCGACGCCCAGGCCGGTGCTTGATGCTATCGAGCCCATCACGCACGGGAGACCAGCTCTCGCTCAGCGTGAAACGGATCACCCATTCGAGCGAGGAATCAGACGAAAGCGGTTGCGATCCACTCCGGGTCGATCACGCCTTCGGCCACGATCACGGCAGGACCGGTCATCTCGATACGGCCGTCGGGGTGCTCGGAGACCACCAGGCGACCGCCCGGGAGGTCCACCGTGTACGTTACGGGGCGGCCGGTCGCGGCCGGGTCCACGCCGTCGCGCCGGGCGGCGGCGACCATGACGGCGCACGCTCCGGTACCGCAGGAGCGGGTCTCGCCGGAGCCACGCTCATGGACACGCATCGCGACATGGCCGGGGCCGCGGTCCACGACGAACTCGACGTTCGTGCCCTCGGGGTACGCGGACGCGGGCTCGACCGGCGGAGCGGTGAGCAGGTCGCCCGCGTGGGCGATGTCCTCGACGAACGCGACCGCGTGCGGGTTTCCCATGTTGACATGGCGCGCGGGCCAGCGGCGGTCCCCGACCGCGACCGTGACCTCGCCGTCCGGGAGGAGCGCCCGGCCCATGTCCACGGTGATGTCACCGTCGGAGCCCTTGGCGATGTGCACCTTCCGGACCCCGGCCCGGGTGGCGACCGCCAGGTCCCCTTCGTCCACCAGGTCCGCACGCCGGAGGTAGCGCGCGAAGACGCGTACGCCGTTGCCGCACATCTCCGCGATGCTGCCGTCGCCGTTGCGGTAGTCCATGAACCACTCGGCCTCGGCGGCCATCGCCGCGGCCTCGGGGTGGGCAGCGGACCGTACGACGTGCAGCAGACCGTCCCCGCCGATCCCGGCTCGCCGGTCGCAGAGCCGCGCCACGACGGCGGCGGGCAGGTCGAGGGCGTTGTCGGGGTCGGGAACGATCACGAAGTCGTTCTCGGTGCCATGACCTTTGAGGAAGGGGATCCGCGCGGTGCTCACGCCACGATGGTACGGGGCCGCTCACCGCTGGGCCGCTGCCGCGGTGGCTGGGAGGCGTGGTGCCGCTCCTGGGGTCTCTTGACGGGTGCAGGTCCCTTCCCGGTGCGGTCCCTTCGCGGTGCCGGGGCCGGGACCTCCGGGGCGGGGAGTCCTGGAACCTCTATCGACGGGCCCGGCGGTCCACACGTACTCCCCTGGCCTTCGGCACGGGGGACCCCCAGGTTGCCAGAACCCCACCCCTACGCCCCCATCCCCTCCGCCGGTGCCCCCCGTCGGTCCAGCCGGCCTCCACCGGTGGCCCGGTGCGCCGGGGGCCGGGCCTGGGGCGGCTTCCGCGCACCGTAGGTCCGGCGGTTCGGGTGGGCAGGTGGAGCGAGGTGCCATGAAGAGGCGCCTGGCCCCGAACGGGGTGGGGCCGGGTGGTCAGCGGAGGCGGGCCACGCGCCAGATCGCCAGGGCCACTACCGTCCCGACCACCAGCGCGTACAGGACGATGACGCGCCAGTCCGGACGCTTGTCCGAGCCGCGCGGCGGAAACCCCGGCCATGTGAGGCCGACACGCCGGGCGGCCATCATGCCCCAGCCCGCCGCGCAACTGCTGATCAGCAGGCCGAGCATCGCCACCACCGCCCCGCCGTCACCGAATTCGAAGGCGAGCGGGAAGGCGAACATCAACGAGCCCGCGGCCGCGAGGGCGACGATCGGGGCGAGCTGCCAGATCCGCAGCCGCCGCGGCGGACGCAGCTCGCGGAAGGACTCGCCGCCGGGGGTCTCGTTCTCGGGACCGTCCGGAGTGAGCTCCTCCGACTCCTCGTCCTGCGGCTGATGTGGTTTGTCGCGAGGGCCGGCCTCCATTGCCACGCGCCCTCCCAACTCAGACATCACAGCTCGATCGAAGGTCGATGATGACACGGCCTCCGAGGCCCGGAAGGCGCCCGGAGCGTCCCGATGCCATCACGTGATCAGGCTGTGACCGCTCGTTCGACCAACGTCAACGCGTGCCCCTGAAGTTCCGGCCGGCTCTCCGCGGCCCCGCTGAGCCAGTTCACCCGGGGATCCCGGCGGAACCACGAGTCCTGACGGCGCGCGAAGCGCTTGGTGGCGCGTACGGTCTCGGCACGCGCCTCATCTTCCGTGCACTCGCCCGACAGAAAGGCGAGTACCTGCTGGTAGCCGAGGGCGCGGGAGGCGGTGCGCCCCTCGCGGAGACCGGCGGCTTCCAAGGTGCGGACCTCTTCGACGAGGCCCTCGTCCCACATCCGGTCCACGCGCGTAGTGATGCGCTCGTCCAGTTCCGGCCGCTCGACGTCCACCCCGATCTGGACGGTGTCGTAAATCGATTCGTGGCCCGGGAGGTTGGCGGTGAAGGGGCGGCCGGTGATCTCGATGACCTCCAGGGCCCGGACGATGCGCCGACCGTTGCTGGGCAGGATCGCCCTGCCGGCCTCGGGGTCGGCGGCCGCCAGCCGGGCGTGGAGCGGACCTGTCCCCTCCGCCAGCAACTCGGCCTCCAGACGGGCGCGTACCTCGGGGTCGGTGCCCGGGAACTCCAGCGCGTCGATCGCTCCGCGCACGTAGAGGCCGGACCCGCCGACGAGCACCGGGGTGCGGCCCTCGGCCAGCAGCCGGTCGATCTCCGCCCGTGCCAGTCGCTGGTACTCGGCGACGCTCGCGGTCTCGGTGACGTCCCAGATGTCGAGCAGCCGGTGCGGCACCCCTTGGCGTTCGGCGGTCGTCAGTTTGGCGGTGCCGATGTCCATGCCCCGGTACAACTGCATGGAGTCCGCGTTGATCACCTCGCCGTCGAGGCACTGGGCGAGGGAGACCCCTAGGTCGGATTTTCCGGCCGCAGTGGGTCCGACAACGGCGATGACCCGGGGCGCGGGCGCTGTGCTGCTCACTGCCACAGTCTCGCAAACCTCCCCGTCTCTCCTCGAATGAGCTACGTGACGACCCGCTTCCGGGGTCGTTGCGTGTTGCGAGGTTCCGCCAGCCGGTTTACGGACCGGTGCCGCAGGGCGACGCAATGGGACGCTCCGGGCAGCGCGGGATATCGCTCACACGAGTAGGTATGGAGTAGATATGGGTGTGTTTGCAAGGTTCCGCCGTCGTTCCTCCACGGCGTCAACCGAGGAGGCGACAGCCGCCACCCAGACGAAGGGATCCGCCGAGGCCGCGGTTGACGCCTCGGGGGAGACCTCGAAGTCGTCCGACGGGGTCGAGATCCCCAAGCAGCAGTCCGCGGAAGAAGCCGCCGACAGCGAGGCCGGTGAAGGCGCCCGTCAGTAATCCCGCTCGAGGGAACCGCACCCGTCGGCGGACGGCCGCGAAGCCGCGTGCCTCGCGGCCGTCCGCGTCTCTACGACCAGGCGGCGACGAAGTAGCCCACGCCGTACGGGGCGTCGTCGTACAGCAACTCGCCCGCCAGCCCGGCCCCTTCGCCCGCTCCCGCGAGCATCTGCCAGGGAGCGCGGCCGGCGGCTTTCAGCTCGTACGCCAGCTCCTCGTCGAGAGCGAGGAGCCCGGCGGTGTCCGCAGCGCCGAGCGCCCGTGCGACCTCGGCGTCGAAGCCGGCGGCCCGCTCGTCGAGATAGCCGGGAGCCTTGAGGGTCCGGCAGGCGGTGCCGTCCCCCATCACCAGCAGAGCTACTCGCTCGGCGCCGGCCGCCAGCTCCCGCCCCACCTGGGCGCAGCGGTCCGCGGCGAGGGGCTCGCCGACCCCGAGGCCCTGGAGGGGGGCCGCGGACCACCCGGTTCGTTCCAGGAGCCACGCGGCCACCGCGAGCGACAGCGGGAGCTGCCGTACGGGGGCGGTGTCCGCCGCTCCGAGCCGGACCTCCCGGTCGACACCGAAGCTCCGGAAGGAGCCGGTCGCACCCTGCGGGTGGGGCCCGCCTCCGGCCTGGTCGGCCGGGCCGATCACGACCAGCCGGTCGGGGCGCGCGGCGGCCAGTACGGCGATGGCGTCGGAGCAGGCGGCACGGAGGGCGTCGAGCTCGGGTGCCGCACCGGCGGCGACGTCGGGTACGAGGAGCGGCGGGAAGGGTGAGACAGCGGCTGCGGCAAGCATGCCCGCACCCTACGCTCGCCCGGACGCCGCCCTGCTGGGCTGTCGACCTGCGGTGAAGCTTTCCGGGCCGGCATCGAAGCGACCGGCGCGCCGGTGGGCTTTGCCGAGGGCAGGACTGCTCCTCAGGCGCAGCCGCCCGTCACCGCCGGGAGCGGAGCCGGAACCCCCACCGTCGGCAGGCCCAGCATCACCCCGGACGCCTTCTGAGGTGCCGCGTTTCGGCGCTCCCAGGCGTCGCCCGCGCGGGTGCGCCGGACACCCTTCGCCGGGCCCTCGGCCAGCAGGTGGTGCGGCGCGGCGTAGGTGATCTCCACCTCGACGACATCGCCCGGGCGGACCGGCTCCGCGGGCCGGGCGAAGTGCACGAGGCGGTTGTCCGGGGCACGGCCGGAGAGCCGGTGCGTGGCGTCGTCCTTGCGGCCCTCGCCCTCCGCGACGAGCACGTCCAGCGTCCGCCCGACCTGCTTCTTGTTCTCCGCCCAGCTGATCTCCTCCTGGAGGGCCACCAGACGCTCGTAGCGCGCCTGTACGACCTCCTTGGGGATCTGTCCGTCCATCTCCGCGGCCGGGGTTCCGGGGCGCTTGGAGTACTGGAAGGTGAACGCCTGGGCGAAGCGCGCCTCCCGCACGACGTGCATGGTCTGCTCGAAGTCCTCCTCCGTCTCGCCGGGGAAGCCGACGATGATGTCGGTCGAGATCGCGGCGTCGGGCATCGCGGCGCGCACCTTCTCGATGATCCCGAGGTAGCGGTCCTGCCGGTAGGAGCGGCGCATCGCCTTGAGGACGGTGTCCGAGCCGGACTGGAGCGGCATGTGCAGCTGCGGCATGACGTTCGGCGTCTCCGCCATCGCGCTGATCACATCGTCCGTGAAATCACGCGGATGCGGGGAGGTGAAGCGGACCCGCTCCAGCCCGTCGATGGCACCGCACGCCCGCAGCAGCTTGCTGAACGCCTCCCGGTCGCCGATGTCGGACCCGTAGGCGTTGACGTTCTGCCCGAGCAGTGTGATCTCGGTGACGCCCTCGGCGACCAGCGTCTCGACCTCGGCGAGGATGTCCCCCGGCCGCCGGTCCTTCTCCTTGCCGCGCAGCGCGGGGACGATGCAGAAGGTGCAGGTGTTGTTGCAGCCGACCGAGATGGAGACCCACGCCGCGTACGCGGACTCGCGCCGCGTCGGCAGGGTCGAGGGGAACGCCTCCAGCGACTCGGCGATCTCGACCTGCGCCTCCTCCTGGACGCGCGCCCGCTCGAGCAGCACCGGCAGGCTGCCGATGTTGTGCGTCCCGAACACGACGTCGACCCACGGAGCCCGCTTCACGATGGTGTCGCGGTCCTTCTGGGCGAGACAGCCGCCGACGGCGATCTGCATCCCGGGCCGCTTCGCCTTGATCGGGGCGAGCCGGCCGAGGTTGCCGTACAGCCGGTTGTCGGCGTTCTCCCGCACCGCGCAGGTGTTGAAGACGACGATGTCGGCCTCCCCCTCGGAATGGCCTTCGGGCGCACGCACATACCCGGCGTCCTCCAGCAGGCCGGAGAGCCGTTCGGAGTCGTGGACATTCATCTGGCACCCGTAGGTGCGGATCTCGTAGCTACGGCCAAGGGCGTCCTGCGCGGTCATGCCACCAGGGTAGGCGGTGCCTGGGGTGCCCCCCGACCTCGGAGTCCCGCCGGGGCGTGCGGGCCCGGAGCCGCCGGGATCCGGGGCCGCCCCCGGCGCGGGGCTCCGGGTCGGGGACCCCTGCCCGACGTGGAACGACAGGCCACGACGGCGCGGACCCGCCCTCCTCGCGCAGGGCCCGGTGTTCCGCCCGCCCGGACCGCTCCCGGAGCCGCGGCCGCCGTCACGGGCGCCACCGGCGTCCGCGCGATCCATGATGTCCGCGCCGTCCGCGCTCCGGTCTCCGGGCGGTGCGGCACTGGCAGATCCGCTGTCGGCAGGCAGTGTTTTCTTGCGGGAGCGGAGGCGGCGGTGGAGTCCGTGCACGCTGGTCGGCGACTCCGGGACGGATACGGCGGCGCGGGACCGTTGTCATCCGTCATGTCCGCGCCGCGCGCACGCGGCGGCCACCGGTACGACCCCCGCGCCCCCCGTGCGGCTATTGGAGCGGTGGTGCGGGACGTCGTGGCGCGGGTCCCTCTGCTCGGGCATGCCGTCCAGCGTGTCTCCGCCCTCCTTCGGGGGATGCTCGGGCGACCTCTGGTCCTCCCAGGCGGTGAGCTGGCAGGATCACGCGCATGGCTCCCGCTCTCCCCCGCATCGGCAGCCGCGCGGCCGCCCTGTGCATGGGCCGGCGCCGCGTGGTGCAGGCCGCCGTCGCGGCGGCCGCCGCGCTGGCGCTGCTGCTGTGGTGGCTGCTGCCGTTCGGCAAGGCGCCGTCGCCGCACGGCACGGTGGCGTTCACGACGGGGGTGCCCACCGGGGTGTACGCGCGGTACGGCGAGTTGCTCAAGCGGCATCTGGCCCGGGACCTGCCCGACGTGGAGATGCGCCTGCAGTACAGCGAGGGGTCCGTCCAGAACATCGAGCGGCTCGTCTCCGGCGAGGCGAGCTTCACCATCGCCACGGCGGACGCCGTCGCCGCCTATCGCGACCAGGGGGGCAGGCACGCGGACCGGCTCCGGGCCTGCGCCCGCTTGTACGACGACTACATGCAACTGGTGGTCCCCGCCGGCTCGCGGGTGAGGAGCGCCGCGGATCTGCGCGGGCGCCGGGTCGCCATCGGGCAGCCCGGCTCCGGGGTGAGCCTCATAGCGGGCCGGCTACTCAAGGCCGCGGGTCTCGACGTCGACAAGGACATCGATCCGGTCCGGGTGGGCATCGACAAGATGCCCGATCTGATGCGCGAGGGCAGGATCGACGCCTTCTTCTGGTCCGGCGGGCTGCCGACCGGCGCCGTCTCCGGTCTGGCCGACGACTTCGACGTCCGTCTCGTCCAGCTCGGTGACCTCAGCGACGAGCTGCAGGCCCAGGGCCCGGCCACACGTTATTACCGCGCCGCGGTCATGCCGGCGGACGCGTACCCCGAGGTGCAGGACGGCCGGGCCGTGAAGACCGTGGCGGTGGCCAATCTGCTGGTGACCACGGACCGTACGGAGCCGGGGCTCACCGAGGGGATCACCCGGACGGTGATCGACAGCCGCGACCGGATCGGCAGCCAGGTCCATGCGGCGCAGCTGGTCGACCTGCGGACGGCGATCTTCACCGACCCCCTGGAGCTGCACGAGGGCGCCCGCCGCTATTACCGCTCGGTCAAGTCCTGATCAGCACGCTCGGTCAGGGACATGACCGAGCCGACGTCCGTCACCGAGACATCGGAGCCGCGTCATGCATGACGACCGCAGCATCGTCGAAGCCCGTCTGAGCCGTGTCCTCACCGAACGCCTCCGGCCCGCCGTCCACAGCGGCCCCGTACCGCTCACCATCGAGCGGTGGGACGCTCCCGGCGAGCCGGTGCCGGTCTCCGAGGGGCTGGCGGCCGTGTACCGGCCGGCGCGGGCGGGTGAGCCGTGGGGCCGGGCCTGGGGCACCACATGGTTCAAGGTCGGCGGCACGGTCCCGCACAGCTGGCAGGGGCGGGCCGTCGAGGCCGTACTCGATCTGGGCTTCGACCGGCAGATGCCCGGGTTCCAGTGCGAGGGGCTGGTCCACCGGCCCGACGGGGAGGCCGTGAAGGCGCTCCATCCGCTCAACGACTGGGTGCGTGTCGGCGACCGCGTCCGGGGCGGCGAAGAGGTGCTGCTGTACATCGAGGCGGCCTCGAACCCCGTCCTCGCCGGTCAGACACCCACCCATCAGGGGGACCGGCTCACGGCGAGCGACGAGCCTCTCTACAGGATCGCCCGGATGGACCTCGCCGTCTTCGAGGAGGAGGTCTGGGAGCTGGTCCAGGACCTGGAGGTCCTGGGCGGGTTGATGACACAGCTGTCGGAGGGCGACGCGCGGCGCTGGGAACTGCTGCGCGCCGTCGAGCGTTCCCTGGACGCCGTGGACCTGGCCGACGTCCCCGGCTCGGCGGCACGCGCGCGTGACCCGCTGGCCGGTGTCCTCGCCTCGCCCGCGAACGCGTCCGCGCACCGGATCAGCGCGGTCGGGCACGCGCACATCGACTCCGCGTGGCTGTGGCCCCTGCGGGAGACGGTCCGGAAGGTGGCGCGCACTTGCTCCAATGTGGTCGGTCTGATGGACGACCATCCGGAGTTCGTCTTCGCGATGTCGCAGGCCCAGCAGCTGGCCTGGGTCAAGGAGCACCGGCCCGAGGTCTACGCCAAGGTCAAGAAGAAAGTCAGCCAAGGGCAGTTCGTGCCCGTCGGCGGCATGTGGGTGGAGTCCGACACCAATATGGTCGGCGGCGAGGCGATGGCGCGGCAGTTCCTGTACGGGAAGAAGTTCTTCCTCGACGAGTTCGGCATCGACACCCAGGAGGTGTGGCTGCCCGACTCCTTCGGCTACACCGCCGCGATGCCCCAGATCGTGAAGCTCTCGGGGTCGACGTGGTTTCTGACCCAGAAGATCTCCTGGAACCAGGCCAATGCCTTCCCGCACCACACCTTCTGGTGGGAGGGGATCGACGGGACCCGTGTCTTCACCCACTTCCCGCCGGTGGACACCTACAACTCCGACCTCGGCGGCGGGCAGTTGGCCCACGCCGCCCGCAACTACCGGGAGAAGGGCGGCGGCTCGCGCTCGCTGGCGCCCTTCGGCTGGGGTGACGGCGGCGGCGGCCCGACCCGCGAGATGCTGGCGCGGGCCAGGCGACTGGGGAATCTGGAAGGCTCGCCGAGGGTCACCGTGGAGAAGCCGTCGGCCTTCTTCGAGGAGGCGCACGCGGAGTACCCGGGCGCCCCCGTCTGGGTGGGCGAGCTGTATCTCGAGCTGCACCGCGGGACCTACACCTCGCAGGCGAAGACGAAGCAGGGGAACCGGTACAGCGAGTCGCTGCTGCGGGAGGCGGAGCTGTGGGCGGCGACGGCCGCGGTCCGCGTCCCGGACTACGCCTACCCCTACGAGGATCTGGAGCGGATCTGGAAGACGGTGCTGCTGCACCAGTTCCACGACATCCTCCCCGGTTCGTCGATCGCCTGGGTGCACCGGGAGGCACGCGCGACGTACGCGCGCGTGCACCAGGAACTGACCGCGATCACGGTCGCCGCGCAGCGTGCCTTGACCGGCGGCGGGGAAGGGACGGTCGTCTTCAACGCCGCTCCGCATGCCCGGCGCGGTGTGCCCGCCGGCGGTGCGGCCGTCGAACCGGGCCGTACCGGAGAGCCGGTCACCGTCGGCGAGCGCGAAGGCGGCGGCGTCGTGCTCGCCAACGGTCTGCTGCGGATCGAGGTCGACGGGCGCGGCCTGGTCGTCTCGGTGTACGACCTGACCGCCCGGCGCGAGGCGGTGGCGCCCGGCCTGGCCGCGAACCTTCTCCAGATCCACCCGGACTTCCCCAACATGTGGGACGCCTGGGACGTGGACGCCTTCTACCGTCACCGCGTCACGGATCTGGTGGAGCTCGACGAGCTGTCGGTCGAGGAGGAGGGCGAGGACCGGGTCGTGCTGAGCGTCACCCGCTCCTTCGGCGCCTCGTCGGTGGTGCAGCGGCTCGCGCTGCGCTCGGGCGCGAAGGTGCTCGACATCGACACCGAGGTCGACTGGCATGAGACGGAAAAGTTCCTCAAGGCGGCGTTCCCGCTGGATGTGAAGGCGGACCGGTCCGCCGCGGAGACGCAGTTCGGCCATGTCTTCCGCGCCACGCACACCAACACCTCCTGGGACGCGGCGAAGTTCGAGATCTGCGCGCACCGCTGGATCCAGGTCGAGGAGCCCGGCTGGGGCGCGGCGCTGGTGAACGACTCGACGTACGGCCATGACGTCACCCGTGACGTACGGGAGGACGGCGGGCAGACCACGACCGTACGGCTGTCGCTGCTGCGTGCCCCCCGCTATCCGGACCCGGAGACCGACCAGGGCCGGCACCGGCTGCGCTACGCGCTCGCGCCGGGAGCGTCGGTGGGCGACGCGGTCCGCGAGGGCCACTGGATCAATCTGCCGGAGCGGACTGCGCCGGGGTCCGCTCCGGTGGAGCCACTGGTGTCCGTGGACAACGACCAGGTGGTCCTGGAGACGGTCAAGCTGGCCGAGGACCGCAGCGGAGCCGTGGTGGTGCGGCTCTACGAGTCGGCCGGCGGCCGGGCCGCGGCCACGCTCACGGCCGGTTTCCCGGTGGCGTCGGTGACCGGCACGGACCTCCTGGAACGGCCGTCGGCGGAAGCCCCCGCGTACGAACTGTCGGCGGAGGGAGCGGTGGAACTGGCGCTGCGGCCGTTCGAGATCGTGACCCTGCGGCTGGCGCCGCGCACGGAGGACCTCCCCTGGTGAGGAGGGCACGGCTGTGCGGCCGGGCCTGTCCCACCCGGCCCGGCGCACCGGCGCCGGGCCGTCGGGGGGTTGCGCCCGCGAGGCGGGCACGGTTCGGTGGAAGGACAGCGGCAGGGGACCGGACGGAGGCCCGCGATGGCCGCTTCCTGGTGTTGGAGGGCGAGGGCCGCTCCGATGGCGGTGCTCGTGCTGATGGTGTCCCTTGCCGTGGGCTGCGGCGGCAGTGGGCCGGACGACGTCCGGCCCGGCGACCGCACACCCGCCACGGCCCCGCCGACGACCACCTCCCCGGCGCCTCCGGCCGTCGCGGAGGAGCCCGTCGAGGAGGACATCGGCACCGCGGTGTCGGTCGTCGACCGCTACTGGGACCGGCACTGGGCGGAGCTGTTCACCGGAACGTACCGGTCGCCGCGGATCCTCGGCGGTTACGACGGCGCGGCTGCGAGCGTGCCCCGGTGCGGCGGACAGCCGCTGGCGGACGACAACGCGGTCTACTGCCCGGCACGCGACTTCCTCGCCTGGGACGTGGACCTGATGAACGCCGGGCACCGGGCCGGGGACGCATGGGTCTATCTGGTGATCGCCCATGAGTGGGGGCATGCCGTCCAGAACCGGCTGGACACCCAACTGGTCGCTCTGCAGCTGGAGCTGCAGGCTGACTGTCTGGCGGGAGCGGTGCTGTTCGGGGCCGCGGCCGACGGCATGCTGCGGTTCGAGGAAGGCGACACCGACGAACTCGCCCAGGCCTTGGGAGTGCTCGCCGACGACACTCCGTGGACGAAGGCCTCCGACCACGGCGACGCGTCCGAGCGCATCGGGGCCTTCACCCGCGGTACGCAGGACGGGGTGAAGGGCTGTCTTCCGACGTGACCGTACGCGGGCCCGCCGCCGAGGAGCCGCCCGCCGAGCCGGGGGCGTCGGCTCGTCCCCGCCCGCGACGTCAGCCCGGCGGTGCCGTCCGCGGCACCGTGATCGTCACCCTCAGCCCGTCCGGCTCATTCGGCGCGTACGCCATCGAGGCCCCGCCCGCGGCGAGCAGCGCCCGGGTGATGGACAGGCCCAGGCCCGACCCCGAGACGTTCTGGTGCCGGCTGCTGCGCCAGAAGCGGTCGCCGATCCGGGTCAGCTCCTCCTCGGTCAGCCCCGGGCCGCCGTCCGCGACCGTGATGCGTACGGTGTTGCCGTCGTGCTCCGCGGTGACCGTCACCCCGGCGTCCTCCGGGGTGAACTTGAGGGCGTTGTCGACGACGGCGTCCAGCGCGCTGGAGAGGGCGACCGGGTCGGCCCATCCGGTCGCCCCGGACGGTCCCTCGTAGGCCAGCGCCACCCCGTTGCGGTCGGCGACCGGGCGCCAGGCGCCGACCCGCTCCTCCGCCAGGGCCGCCACATCGGTCAGCTGCAGATCGGCCGCGGCGTGCTCGGCGAGAGCCAGGTCGAGGAGGTCGTCGAGGACACGGGCCAGGCGTTTGCCCTCGGTGCGGACGGAGGCGATCTCCTCGTTGCCGTCGGGAAGTTCCAGTGCGAGCAGCTCGATGCGCAGCAACAGCGCGGCAAGGGGGTTGCGCAGCTGGTGCGAGGCATCGGCGACGAACGCGCGCTGCTGTTCGAGGACTTCCTCGACGTTGTCGGCCATCTCGTTGAAGGACCGCGCCAGTCGGCGCAGTTCCGGCGGCCCGCCCGCCGCCGCCACCCGGGACTTCATCCGGCCGGTGGCGATGTCGTGGGTGGCCGCGTCCAGAACGCGTACGGGCCGCAGCACCCAGCCCGTGAGGCGGAAGGCCGCGCCGACCGCGAGCAGCATGGCGGCGCACTCGCCCGCGCCGATGAGCAGCCAGCCGTGGAGGATGCGCGACCGCATCTGCCCGGTGGGCGAGTCGGTGACGACGACCGCGACGACATCGCCGTCCCGGACGACGGGCGAGGCGACGGCCAGCCGACCGCGCTGCCAGGGCCAGACCTGGCGCGGGTCATGGCTGCGGCGGCCGGCCAGCGCCTCCCGGAAGGCCTGGTCGCCCTCTCCCCCGTCCGGCACCGACCAGCCGTGCGGGGCGACGGCCATCGCCGACCGGTCGCGGTAGAAGACCCCGGCCCGTATCCCGTACAGATCGTCGTAGCGGGCGAGTTCGGCGCGGAGCGTGGCCAGCCGGCCGCCCTCGTCCTCGGGCTTGCTCGCCGAGGGGCGGGCCGTCACGAACTGGGCGAGGGCCGCGAAGCGGGCCGTGTCGTCGATCCGGTCGACCACCACCCGCTGCTGCTCGGCCGCCGCCAGGCTCGCGGCGAGGGGGAAGCCCAGCGCGAGCAGCACGCCCGCCATGAGGACGATGAGCAGGGGGAGGAGTCGGGTGCGCACCGGGCCGTACGCGTCCTTCAGACGGCCGGGGCGACGAGGCGGTAGCCCACTCCGCGCACCGTCTCGATCAGGGCGGGCATCCGCAGCTTGGAGCGGA
This sequence comes from Streptomyces sp. 8N706, assembly GCF_052245415.1. Lineage (NCBI taxonomy): Bacteria > Bacillati > Actinomycetota > Actinomycetes > Kitasatosporales > Streptomycetaceae > Streptomyces > Streptomyces sp. 8N706. The sequence continues at coordinate 72,216 of NZ_JBQQBW010000025.1, forward strand.
GGGAGGCGATGTGCACTTCGAGGGTACGGCCGGTCCCCTCCCAGCTGGTCCGCCACACCTCGCTGATGATCTGCTCGCGCCGGAAGACGACCCCGGGGCGCTGGGCGAGCAGCGCCAAGAGGTCGAACTCCTTGCGGGTGAGCGGCACGGACGTACCGTCCACCGACACCTGCCGGGTGGGGAGTTCGATGAGCACGGGGCCCAGGCGCAGCGGCTCGGCCGGGCCGCTGTCGGTGTCCTCGGGACCGCTCTCCCCGGGAACGGTGCGGCGGCTGACCGCATGGATCCGGGCCAGCAGCTCTCCGGTGTCGTACGGCTTGACCACGTAGTCGTCGGCGCCGAGGTTCAAGCCGTGTATCCGGGAGCGCACATCGGCGCGCGCCGTCACCATGATCACGGGGGTGGCGGTGCGCTTGCGGATCCGGCCGCAGACCTCGAAACCGTCCTGGTCGGGCAGGCCGAGGTCGAGGAGTACGACCCCGAAGGGCGCGCCGGTGTCCGGCAGCAGCGCCTGCAGCGCCTCCTCACCGCTGCGGGCGTGGGTGACCTCGAACCCGTGCCGGGCGAGCACCGCGGCCAGGGCGGCCGCGACATGGTTGTCGTCCTCGACGAGCAACAGTCTCATCGGCCCCCCTTCCCCTCTGGTGCGATGCGGTGCCGTATGCGGTGGTGTGTCGGTGCGGTCACAGGGCATCCAGCCCGATGGGGCGCCGCACGTCAAGGGGGATCAGGCGGTGAGCGGCCATCCGTTACGGAGCCGGTAGGGATGCGGACCGGCGGGCGCCTCCGCGGTCACCCAGCGTCGTGGTGCGTGGCCGTATCGTTATGCTCAATTTCCGCTCAGATGTAATGACGCTGATCCACGCGGCTCACTAAGGTCCTCGCAACCGAGGAGGACGGAGCAAGAGCCGATGACCGAAGTATCGGTGACCAAGGACGCCGCACCCGCGGCGGACCCCCTGGTCGTGCTGGACAACGTCAACAAGCACTTCGGCGCGCTGCATGTGCTCCAGGACATCGATCTGACCATCGCCCGCGGCGAGGTCGTCGTGGTCATCGGACCGTCCGGATCCGGCAAGTCGACGCTGTGCCGCACGATCAACCGGCTGGAGACGATCGACTCCGGCGCCATCACGATCGACGGGAAGCCGCTGCCGCAGGAGGGCCGTGAACTCGCCCGGCTGCGTGCGGACGTCGGGATGGTCTTCCAGTCGTTCAACCTCTTCGCACACAAGACGGTGCTGGAGAATGTGATGCTGGGCCAGGTCAAGGTCCGGCGCGCGGACAAGAAGGCGGCCGAGGAGAAGGCCCGTGCCCTGCTCGACCGGGTCGGCGTCGGCACCCAGGCGGACAAGTACCCGGCCCAGCTCTCCGGTGGCCAGCAGCAGCGGGTGGCGATCGCCCGCGCCCTGGCCATGGACCCGAAGGTGATGCTCTTCGACGAGCCCACCTCGGCGCTCGACCCGGAGATGATCAACGAGGTGCTGGAGGTCATGCAGCAGCTCGCCCGGGAGGGTATGACGATGGTCGTCGTCACCCACGAGATGGGCTTCGCGCGATCCGCGGCGAACCGCGTCGTCTTCATGGCCGATGGCCGGATCGTCGAAGAGGCGCAGCCGGACCAGTTCTTCAACAACCCGCGCAGCGACCGGGCCAAGGACTTCCTGTCGAAGATCCTGCACCACTGACCGGCCCGACTGCCCAAGCTGCCCACGTCCGACGACGCAAAGGATGTTCACGATGAAGCTCCGTAGGAGTGCGGCCGCGGCCGCTGTGGTGTTCGCGCTCACCGCGACGGCGACCGCCTGTGGCGGCGAGTCCGGGACCGCCGGCGACAAGCCGGGCGGCGCGCCGTCCGGCAAGGACGCCCCCAAGCTGCCGACGTACACGGTGGCGAAGGACGTCAAGGTGGACTCGCCCACGCTGAAGAAGGCGCAGAAGCGCGGCGAGATCGTCATCGGTTCCAAGGCGGACCAGCCCTACCTCGGCTTCGAGGACACCGAGGGCAAGCGCTCCGGATTCGACATCGAGATCGCCAAGATGGTCGCCGCCGACCTCGGCTTCTCCCCGGAGCAGATCACGTTCAAGACCGTCGACTCCGGTGTCCGCGAGACCTCGATCTCCAAGGGCCAGGTCGACATCTACGTCGGCACCTACTCGATCAACGACGAGCGCAAGAAGCAGGTCGGCTTCGCGGGCCCGTACTACAAGGCGGGCGCCGACCTCCTGGTGCGCAAGGACGACTCGTCCATCAAGGGCAAGGAGAGCGTCAAGGGCAAGAAGGTCTGCTCGATCGTCGGCTCCACCCCGCTCCAGGAGATCAAGAAGCCCCAGTACGGCGCCGAGGTCACCGAGCTCGCCAAGTACTCGGACTGCGTCAAGCAGCTGATCGACGGTCAGGTCGACGCGGTCACCACCGATGACGCGATCCTCAAGGGCTACGCCGCCCAGCGCCCGACCAAGCTCAAGGTGGTCGGCAAGCCGTTCACCGAGGAGCCGTACGGCGTCGGGCTCAACAAGGACGACAAGGCGCTGCGCGACGCGATCAGCGATGCCCTCGAGGCCCATGTCAAGAACGGCGACTACAAGAAGGCCTACGACGCGACGCTCGGTCTCTCCGGCTCGAAGTACGCCGAGCCGCCGGCCCTCGAGCGCTACTGACGCCCACCCGGCCCGACCGGTGACCACCCGCCGCCCCGTACGCCCGCCGAGGCGGACGTACGGGGCGCGGTGGCCCGTGCCCGTCCTCCCCCGGCCTCCGGCACGGGGAACCCCGATGCCCGCCGACGCGGAGACCTCATGAACGTACTGCTCGACCATCTACCGCTGTTCCGCGAAGGGTTCCTCGGAACCATCTCGCTGACCGCGGCCAGCGCGGTGCTCGCCCTGGTGCTGGGCGTGCTCATAGCCGGCTGCCGGGTGTCGCCCGTGCCGCCGCTCCGGTTCTTCGGCACGGCCTGGGTGACCCTGCTGCGCAACACCCCGCTCACGCTGCTGTTCCTGGTCGTGACCTTCGTGGTCCCGGCCATCCTCTTCGCGGGCCTGAGCCCGTACGTGGCCGCCGTTGTCGCACTCGGCTTCTACACCTCGTCGTTCGTCTGCGAGGCCGTCCGGTCCGGCATCAACACGGTCTCCCTCGGCCAGGCGGAAGCCGCCCGCAGTATCGGCATGACGTTCTTCCAGACTCTGCGGATCGTGATCCTGCCGCAGGCCACGCGGACGGTGCTCCCGCCGCTGAGCAGCATCTTCATCGCCCTGACCAAGAACACCGCCATTGCGGGCGCGTTCAGTGTCACCGAGCTCTTCGGCGTGCAGAAGCTGCTGAGCGACCGGGGCTTCCCGATCGGCTGGATCTTCCTCTGGGTGGCCCTCGCCTACCTGGTCGTCACCTTCACCATCAGCGGCATCTTCCGGCTGCTGGAGCGCCGACTGGAGGTCGCGCGATGAGTTCCAGCGTCCTCTACGACGCCCCTGGCCCCAAGGCCCGGATCCGCAACCGCATATACACCGTGGCCGGCTCCGCCGCCGTCCTCGCTCTCATCGCCTTCGGCATCTACCGGCTGGCCGACAAGGGCCAGCTCGAGCCGGAGATGTGGGACATCTTCAACAACGCCGGCGTACGGACCAAGATCCGCGACGGTGTGCTGACCACGCTCCAGGTCTTCGCGGCGGCCGCGGTGCTGTCGGTCGTGCTGGGTGTGCTGCTCGCCGTCGCACGGCTCTCCGATCACCGGCCCGTGCGGTGGCTGGCCACCGGATTCATCGAGCTCTTCCGGGCCGTACCGCTGCTGATCACCATCTACGTCCTGTGGGTGCTCTTCCTCACCTACAAGGCGGACCTGGGCTTCATCGGCGAGAGCACCGAGTACTGGGCCCTGGTGATCGGACTGACCGTCTACAACGGGACGGTCCAGGCGGAGGTGCTCCGGGCAGGCATCAACTCGGTGCCGAAGGGCCAGCGGGAAGCCGCCTACGCCCTGGGGATGAGCAAGACCCAGGTGATGACCACGGTCCTCCTCCCGCAGGCCGTACGCGCGATGCTGCCCACGATCATCAGCCAGCTCGTCGTGACCCTGAAGGACACCTCGCTCGGCTACATCATCACCTACGAGGAACTGCTGTACGCCGCCCGCCAGATGGCGAGCAACATCATCGTGAACGGGGACAACCCGTACGTCCCGGTGATCATCGTCGTCGGCTGCATCTACGTCGCGATGTGTCTGGCGCTCTCCTCCCTCGCCACCTGGATCGAGAAGCGCGGACGCCGTGCGAAGACCGGTATCGCGGTGGCCGCCGCCGCCGAGCCGGCCGAGGCGCCGGGAGTGCTCGACGTGACGGACGGGACCGGCGCCGCACCCGCTCCGCGCGAGCCGGAGGGGCCCGACGGGCCGCCTGTGACGAAGGACTGACGCCCCGGTGGGCAGCGGCGGCCGGCGCCGCTGCCCACCGTCGCTTGACGCGGACACCCGCAGTGGGTTGCATACTTTCTGTGATCGCGCACCGGGCCCCCCTTGTCTCCTTCCGTACGTCCCGAACCGGTGGGGGAGACGCGTCGTGGACCCGGTGATCGTCGTCGGGGCGGGGCCCATTGGGCTCTCCCTCGCCCTGGCCCTCACCCGCCATGGTGTGCCGGTCGTGGTGGTGGACGAGGGCACGGAGCAGGCCGAGGCGCGCCCCGCCCGTAC
>NZ_JBQQBW010000248.1:0-880 GCF_052245415.1 Streptomyces sp. 8N706
AGGCGCGTGCGGTCAGCTCAGCCGGGCATCGGCGTACACGGTCATCGCATCGCGCTGGTAGACGGCGAGACCGTCGGCGATCTTGTCGAAGTTGGCCCGCATCTGCGGGTCGTCGACATAGGTCTGGCCCACTCCCTTGTACGCGGCCGCGGTCGGCGTCCAGAACCGGCAGATACCCTGGTAGTTGGCATCCACCTCAGCCTGTACCGCAGGGTCGGATACCGGCGTGCCGGCCACCATGAACTCCGCCATACGGATCATCTGCGCCGTCACCTCACGCTGCCAGCGCTCCGTGTCCTCGGAGGTCATCGCCTCGACGGCCTGCCGGGACTGCTCCCACGCCTGCGGCCACCGCTCCCGTACCTCGGCCTCGGCCTCGGAAGGGGGCTGGAACCCCTCGAACAGGTTCTCCGGCTTGTTGATCTTCGTCATATGGCCCTTGTCCTTACCTTCTTCCAGTTCGGCGATGGTGCGGCCGACCGTACGGGCCAGCGTCTCCAGCCGGTCCCGTTCCGGAGCAGCCGTTGGTGGTGCTCACGGAGCACGGCCACCTGGTCGAGCTGGCTGTCCAGGACCGCCTGGATCTCGCGCAGCCCCAGGTCCAGCTCCCGCATCAGCAGGATCTGCTGCAACCGCAGCAGATCGGCCTCCTCGTAGTAGCGGTGCCCGTTGCTCCCGATCCATGCGGGCGCCAGCAGGCCGATCTCGTCGTAATGCCGCAGCGTCCGCGATGTCACCTTCGACATCCGCGCCACCTCCGCGATCGACCAGGCCATCGCCATTGCCGGTGCCTCCCTCGCCGGGCCGGTCTCTCCGGCCACACACATGACCGTAGAAGTTGCCGCAACGGAAAGCGCAAGCCCGAAGCCCTGTTGGACAG
>NZ_JBQQBW010000249.1:0-871 GCF_052245415.1 Streptomyces sp. 8N706
ACTTGGCAACACCCCCGGGCGGTTACCCATATGGCGGTGGGGAGCAATCCCAACCGCAGGGTGATCAGAACAACCGCTTCAACTTCCCCTCCTCGCCCAGCCGTCAGTCGCCCCCGCCGCGACAGCCGCAGCACCGGCAGCCGTACGAGTACGAGCAGCCGCCGGCGCCGCGGATCCAGCCGGTGCAGCCGCAGCACCGGCGGCCGCCGGCCTCCCCCGCGGGGGGCACCACCAACCCGCTGGTCCGGCCGTACGCCATGACCGGGGGCCGGACCCGGCCGCGCTACCAGCTCGCCATCGAGGCACTGGTGCACACCACGGCGGGACCGGCCCAGCTGCAGGGGCAGTTGCCGGAGCACCAGCGCATCTGCCACCTCTGCCGGGAGATCAAGTCGGTCGCGGAGATCTCGGCCCTCCTCACCATTCCCCTCGGCGTCGCCCGAATCCTCGTCGCCGACTTGGCCGAGGCCGGACTCGTCGCCATCCACCAGCCCGGCGGCGACGAGTCCGCCGGCGGCCAGCCAGATGTGACACTGCTCGAAAGGGTGCTCAGTGGACTTCGGAAGCTCTAGCGGTGCAGCCCGCTCCACCACCTCCGCGAAGATCGTGGTGGCGGGCGGCTTCGGCGTGGGCAAGACCACGTTCGTCGGCGCGGTCTCGGAGATCAACCCGCTGCGCACCGAAGCCGTGATGACCTCCGCCTCCGCGGGGATCGACGACCTTACGCACGCGCCGGACAAGACTACGACGACCGTGGCGATGGACTTCGGCCGTATCACCCTGGACCAGGACCTGATCCTGTACCTCTTCGGTACGCCCGGACAGGACCGCTTCTGGTTCATGTGGGACGACCTCGTCCGCGGTGCCATCG
>NZ_JBQQBW010000250.1:0-860 GCF_052245415.1 Streptomyces sp. 8N706
AACTTGCAGAAGCTGCTTGACACACAGAGGCGCTAATCAACGGCGGATCTGCTGATCAAGGGGAGACGCCAAGTGAGCGAGACGACGATCGAGCACGAGTCCGTCGAGGAGCCGGCAGGTGGTGCGATGCCGTCGGCCGCGTCGGACGAACAGCTCGTCGCGATGCTGGTCGACCGGGCCCGCAGCGAGGGCTTGCAGCTGACCGGCGAGGGTGGGCTGTTGCAGCAGCTGACGAAGCGAGTGCTGGAGTCCGCGCTGGAGGGCGAGATCACCGACCATGTCGGCTACGAGAAGCACGATCCGGCCGGGAAGAACAACGGCAACAGCCGCAACGGCACTCGTGCGAAGACCGTGCTGACCGACGTCGGCCCGGTCGAGGTCAGGGTGCCCCGGGACACCGCGGGCAGCTTCGAGCCGCAGATCGTCAAGAAGCGGCAGCGCCGCCTGCCCGGCGTGGACGAAATGGTGCTCTCCCTGTCCGCGAAGGGCCTCACCCACGGGGAGATCTCCGCGCACCTGGCCGAGGTCTACGGGGCGGAGGTGTCCAAGCAGACCATCTCCACGATCACCGACAAGGTGATGGAGGGAATGGCCGAATGGCAGAACCGGCCGCTTGACCGTGTCTATCCGGTTCTGTTCGTGGACGCCATCAACGTCAAGATCAGGGACGGGCAGGTTGCGAACCGGCCGGTCTACGTCGTGATGGCCGTGACCACCGAAGGCACCCGGGACATCCTGGGGATCTGGGCCGGCGACGGCGGTGAGGGCGCGAAGTACTGGCTGCACGTGTTCACCGAGCTGAAGAACCGCGGCCTGGACGATGTGCTCATGCTCGTCTGCGATGGCCTCAAGGGCCTGCC
>NZ_JBQQBW010000251.1:0-860 GCF_052245415.1 Streptomyces sp. 8N706
GTGTGCCCGGCCGGCTGCTCCGGCGGAAGGGCGCCCGGGGCCTGTACGGGCGGCCGGTACGCGGTGTCCGCGGCACCCGGGGCGGGCGGCTGCTGGTACGGCCCCTCGCCGTAGCCGCCCTCCGGGTGTGCCGGACCCCGCCGGAGCCCCTCGGGGCCGCGCGGCGCCTGGTGCCCGTACGGGTCGTACGGGGCGTACGCGTGGCGTGGGTCGTACGGCCCACGAGGATCCTGGGAGTCGTACGGGTCGTAGGGGTCGTACGGGCTGTGCGGCTGGTCGCTCATGGTGTGGTGCTCACCCTCCTGCGAACGGCGGGAGCACCTCGACCGTGCCGCCCCCGGCCAGTGTGACCGTCTCATGGCTGCGGCCCCCGACTGGGTCGCCGTCCACCAGGAACGAGCAACGGAGCAGTACGCGTGCGAACTCCGGGTTCTCCGCGTGCCGTTGCCGCGCCGCGTCGAGGGCCTCGGCCAGCGTCGTCGCCTCGTACGCCTCCTCACCGGTGCCGGCGGCGGCCTTGGCGGCCGCCCAGTAGCGGATCGTGCCGCGCGGCGTGCGTGCTGCTCCGGTGGTGCCGCTCTCGGCCGTGGTCGCGTTCCCGTCCGGTGCGGCCTGGGCTGCGCCCATGGGGGACTCCTGTCCTCGTTCCGTCGACGGCGTCCTCGCGGATGCGCCGCTCTCCATGATGGCGTGTCCCGGGCGCGCTCCCGGCCGCTCGCTCCGGCCGTCGGGCAGCCAGGCCGCCATACGGGTCAGCAGGGCGTCGTCGACCGCGTTCTCCGCGTGGCCGAGGCCGGGCTCGATCCACAGCTCCGCGGCGCCGCCCGCCGCGCGGGCCAGGGAGTGGGGGTGGTCCAGCG
>NZ_JBQQBW010000252.1:0-858 GCF_052245415.1 Streptomyces sp. 8N706
AGGGTGGCGAGGGCGACGATCAGCACGCCGAGGCAGAGGAAGCCCGCCAGCTCCCGGGAGGCGCCGGCGCTGAGCTGCCCGGCCCGGTCCCGTACGTCGGCGCCCACACGCTGCTGGACCGAGCGGAGGTCGTCGACGAGTACGGTCATCGAGCGCCACCACTCGTCGGGGTCGGTCTTCAGCGGGGATCCGTCCGCGCCCGCGGCCGCCCGCTTCTCCAGGCCGCCGGCGCGCCCGGCGTCCTCGGTTCCCAGAGCCCGGTCGAGGGCGCGGCGCTGGGACGGGGTGGCCGACTGCCGGTACTGCCGGAGGGCCACCACGCGGGCCGCCCGTACTTCGGTGAAGGCCACGTACTCACCGCCCCGGAAGCGTCCGGCCGCGAAGACCCCGTTGAGGGAGCCGCGCTCCAGCGCCACGGACTCATTGGCGTCGGTGAGCGCCTGCAGGGCCTCCATGCCGTCGGACAGGGCACGGTCACCACGGGCGGCCGCGGCTCCGTCGGAGGACTGGGCCTTGATGAGCGCGGTGATGACGGAGGTGTAGAAGTCCAGGGTCTCGCCACGGGACGCGTCACCGCCGTCGACCTCGGCCCGTACGCCGGCCAGCCGGGCGAGCCGGGTACGGGCACGCTCGACGGCGGACGCGGGGCCGGTGCCGCCCGCGGCGAGGAGCGCCGCGAGATCGGCACGGGCCCGGTCGGACCGCTCGCGCTGCCGGGTGACGTCGTCGCGGTAGCGCCGGGCGCCCCCCAACAGACCGTTGGTGAGGCCGCGTTCACGCTGGAGCTCATGGACGAGCGCCTGTACCTGGACCACGAGGTCCACTCGTTCCCGGGTCTCGCGCGCGGCGGCCCAATCC
>NZ_JBQQBW010000253.1:0-856 GCF_052245415.1 Streptomyces sp. 8N706
GGACCTTTACTACAGCTTGATATTGGTGTTCGGTTCGGCTTGTGTAGGATAGGTGGGAGACTGTGAAATCATCACGCCAGTGATGGTGGAGTCATCGTTGAAATACCACTCTGGTCGTGCTGGATGTCTAACCTGGGTCCGTGATCCGGATCAGGGACAGTGTCTGGTGGGTAGTTTAACTGGGGCGGTTGCCTCCCAAAGGGTAACGGAGGCGCCCAAAGGTTCCCTCAGCCTGGTTGGTAATCAGGTGTTGAGTGTAAGTGCACAAGGGAGCTTGACTGTGAGACCGACGGGTCGAGCAGGTACGAAAGTAGGGACTAGTGATCCGGCGGTGGCTTGTGGAAGCGCCGTCGCTCAACGGATAAAAGGTACCCCGGGGATAACAGGCTGATCTTCCCCAAGAGTCCATATCGACGGGATGGTTTGGCACCTCGATGTCGGCTCGTCGCATCCTGGGGCTGGAGTCGGTCCCAAGGGTTGGGCTGTTCGCCCATTAAAGCGGTACGCGAGCTGGGTTTAGAACGTCGTGAGACAGTTCGGTCCCTATCCGCTGTGCGCGTAGGAGTCTTGAGAAGGGCTGTCCCTAGTACGAGAGGACCGGGACGGACGAACCTCTGGTGTGCCAGTTGTCCTGCCAAGGGCATGGCTGGTTGGCTACGTTCGGGAGGGATAACCGCTGAAAGCATCTAAGCGGGAAGCCTGCTTCGAGATGAGGACTCCCACCCCCGTTGAGGGGTTAAGGCTCCCAGTAGACGACTGGGTTGATAGGCCAGGTGTGGAAGGCAGGTGACTGCTGGAGCTGACTGGTACTAATAGGCCGAGGGCTTGTCCTCAGTTGCTCGCGTCCACTGTGTAG
>NZ_JBQQBW010000254.1:0-836 GCF_052245415.1 Streptomyces sp. 8N706
TCCAACGCGCATGCGACGCTGGTGGCGCGCGATCCGGTCCCGGTGGTGCCCGAGAACGGCACCAAGGTCGCCTTCCTCACCTCCTTCGTGCCCGGCAAAGAGCCCATCGAGATGGTGACGAAGACCCTGGAAGCCGCCGTGCGCATCCGCCACCGCGGCCTGCTGCACGTCTGGCTCCTCGACGAAGGCGACGACCCCGAGGTCAAGGACGTCTGCCGCCGCCTGGGCGTCCACCACTTCACCCGCAAGGGCGTGGCCAAGTGGAACCAGCCCAAGGGCCCCCACCGCGCGAAGACCAAACACGGCAACTACAACGCCTGGCTCGACGCCCACGGCGACGACTACGACTACTTCGCCTCCGTCGACACCGACCACGTGCCGCTCCCCAACTACCTGGAGCGGATGCTCGGCTTCTTCCGCGACCCCGACATCGCCTTCGTCATCGGCCCCCAGGTCTACGGCAACTACGACACCGCCGTCACCAAGGCCGCCGAAAGCCAGCAGTTCCTCTTCCACGCCCTCATCCAGCGTGCGGGCAACGCCTACGGCGGCCCCATGTTCGTCGGCACCAGCAACGCCGTCCGCATCAAAGCCATCAAGGGCATCGGCGGCCTGTACGACTCCATCACCGAGGACATGGCCACCGGCTTCGAACTCCACCGCCACCGCAACCCCGCCACCGGCAGGAAATGGCGCTCGGTCTACACCCCCGACGTCCTGGCCGTCGGCGAAGGCCCCACCGCCTGGACCGACTTCTTCACCCAACAGCTCCGCTGGTCCCGCGGCACCTACGAGACCATCCTCAAACAGTTCTGGAAGGCCCCCTTCACCCTGCC
>NZ_JBQQBW010000255.1:0-806 GCF_052245415.1 Streptomyces sp. 8N706
GGGTGTTCAACCGGCACACCACGGACACCGACGACACGGAGATCGCGCGGTCGATGAGCTCCGAGACGGCGCAGACCGGGGTCTGGACGCATCTGGCCGGCGTGTACGACGCGTCGGCCAAAAAGGTCCAGCTGTTCGTCAACGGCAAACCGCAGACGGCGGCCGACTTCACCACCCCCTGGCGGGCCACCGGCGGCCTCCAGATCGGACGGCTGCTCTACCAGGGCAGCTTCCAGGAGAACTTCGCCGGAACGATCGATGATGTGCGGCTGGTGCAGTCGGTGGTCACGCAGGCGGATGCCGCAGCGATCGCGGGCGGTGCCCTGCCGGAGCACCTGCAGGAGCTCGCCTCGTTCCCGCTGGACGAGGGTGCGGGCAGTGCACGTGTCGGCGGAGGCATGGGGGCAGGGCCGGTCGCGACGGTGGCCGGGGGCGGTGCCCGGCTCGGTGCCGCGGGCAAGGTCGGTACCGGGCTGAAGCTGAACGGAACCTCGGCATACGCGGCCACGGCCGGCCCGGTCGTGGACACCACCAAGTCGTTCTCGGTATCGGCATGGGTCAAGCTGGACAACAAGAACGTCAATCACACGTTCCTGTCTCAGGCAGGGACGCGGGCCAGCGGGTTCCAGCTGTACTACTCCAAGCACTACGACAAGTGGGTGTTCAACCGGCACGTCAAGGACACCGACGACACGGAGATCGCGCGGTCGATGAGCTCCGAGACGGCGCAGACCGGGGTCTGGACGCATCTGGCCGGCGTGTACGACGCGTCGGCCAAAAAGGTACAGCTGTTCGTCAACGGCAAG
>NZ_JBQQBW010000256.1:0-794 GCF_052245415.1 Streptomyces sp. 8N706
GCCGTGGACCGTTGAAGCCGCCCGGGCGGAGGCGGCGGCACTCGGTCCGGACGGAGCCGCCGGTGGCTCCCGCCGGCGCCTGGCGGACGGCTCGGCGCGGGCGTGGGCCGGGGGCCGGGGGGTCTCGAGAGCACGTCCCGCGTCCTCGGTTTTTTGTCGAGGCCGCTGTACCTGGGCTCGGCCCCTTCCCGGCGTGGGTGTACCCCCTGCTTCCAGCCCATGGTGCCCTCGGGGCCGCGCACCGGTGAGGATTTCCCGTGCGCACCGGCGGTGCGGTCCTCGTTCCACAGCGTGCCCGGGTGTCAGCGGCGTCTGGTAGGACTGGGGCTGTGAGCAGCGAGAACGGGCAGCCGGAGCGGGATCCGGCCCAGCAGCCGCCCGCGGCGGAGCCGCAGGGCGGCGAGCAGCTCGCGCTCATTCGCGAGACCGTGCGCAAGGCCAAGGTGCCCCGGGCCAAGCCGCGTACCTGGCGGGGTGCCGCCCTGGCCGAGGAGCTGCCGGTCGCCCGGGTGCTGGTCGACAAGGGGTTGATCCATCTCGACCAGTTCTTCGACTACGCGGTCCCCGCCGCCATGGACGCCGAGGCCCGGCTCGGCGCGCGTGTCCGGGTCCGCTTCGGCGCCCGCGTCGTCAAGGGCCGCCGGGAGGGCGGAGAGCTCCACGACGGCTTCATCGTGGAGCGGCTGGCGGAGAGCGACTACCGCGGTCCACTGGCCCCCATCGCCCAGGTGCTCTCGCCCGAGCCGGTGCTGGGTCCGGGCCTGCTGGCGCTGTGCAGGGCGGTGGCCGCCCGG
>NZ_JBQQBW010000257.1:0-792 GCF_052245415.1 Streptomyces sp. 8N706
GGTGTGGGTCGGGGTCTGGGCGTGCGGGGGTGGGGTTCCGGTGGCCGTGGTGAGGCCCTACTGCATGGCCCGGTGCTGGATGGCTTCGCTGGCCGCGCGGTCGCGGCGGCTCCAGCCGTGGCGGGCGAGCTCGACCAGGTGTCGGCAGGTCCGTTCGATGTCGCCGAACATGACCACGCGCAGATCGTCGTCGGTGGCGTCGGCCTGGGCGGCGGCTGCCCGCGCGGCATTGGCCACGGCGAGCAGCTGGGTTCCGGGGGCGTTCAGGCGTCGTTCGGCCGCGTTCAGGAAGCTCAGCGCGTAGGGGGTTGCCTCGTGGTCGGCGACGCCGGGCAGGGCCAGGAGGCGCTTGGCGGCGGACATGGCACGGGGATGCGGGCGGTGGCGTAGGCGAGGGTGTCGGCGGTGGTGTTCGGGTTGGCCAGCATGTCCCCGATGGGGCGCACCGTGTAGGCGAGACCGTAGAGGCGGCGTACGTGGCGGTCGGTCTCCGCGGCGGTCCGGGCGGCGGTCTGGGCGGCGGTCCACTGCTGGGCGAGTGTCTGGGTCACGGTGCTGCTTTCGTCGGTGGATTGGTTGGGGGGCGGGTGCCGGGCCGCACGCGGCGCGCGGGAAAGGGGGGTGGCCGCGGGTCCGGCGGGAACGGACTTTGGCCGGGTGGGGGGTTAGCGGCGCAACGCAGGGTGCGGGGGCGACCCGGGGGGCGGTGATGCGACGGGCCCCCGGTGGGTCGTGTGCGGGAGGACCGGCCCGACGGGGCCGTAGGCGGGGCTCGGTGGCCGGGGCAAGCGG
>NZ_JBQQBW010000026.1:0-74915 GCF_052245415.1 Streptomyces sp. 8N706
CTCCGGTACTGCCGGTCCCGGCTCGCAGCGCGGCGGTCAGCTCGTCGGTGTTCGTGCCGAGCACGACTGTGCGGGCACGCAGCCGGGCCCGCGTGGTGGCCAGCGAGTACGCCACGTCCAGCGCGGACGGCGAGCCGTTCCCGTCCTCGTCGGTCAGTCGGCGGAGCAGGGCCTCGGCCTGCGCGGGCAGCGCCTCCGGGGTGGCCGCGGAGAGCACCCACGGGATCAGCGGCGGAGCCGCGGCGGTCGCCGGCTCCGGTTCGGGCTTGGGCTCGGGTTCCTCCAGGATCACGTGCGCGTTGGTACCGCTGAGGCTGAACGAGGACACCGCCGCCCGGCGCGGACGGCCCACGCGCGGCCAGTCCATCGGCTCGTCCAGCAACCGCACCGCGCCGTCGTCCCAGTTCACGTGCGGGCTCGGGGCATTCAAGTGCAGGGTCGGGGGCAACCGGCCGTGCCGCATGGCCAGCACCATCTTGAGCACACCCGCCAAGCCCGCCGCGGCCTGGGTGTGCCCGAGGTTGGACTTCGCGGACCCGACCAGCACGGGCCGCGCCCGGTCCTGCCCGTAGGTCGCCAGCAGCGCGGTGGCCTCGATCGGGTCGCCGAGTGGGGTGCCGGTGCCGTGCGCCTCCACCGCGTCCACCTCGCCGGGCGCCAGGCCCGCGACGGCCAGCGCGTCCCGGATCACCCGCTGCTGGGCCGATCCGTTCGGCGCAGTCAGCCCGTTGGACGCGCCGTCGGAGTTGAGTGCCGAGCCGCGCAGCACGGCGAGCACCCGGTGGCCACGTTCGCGCGCGGTGGAAAGCCGCTCCATCACCAGCAGGCCGGCGCCCTCGCTCCACGCGGTGCCATCCGCGGCCGCGTCGAACGGTTTGCACCGGCCATCCGGGGCGAGCACCCCCACCTGGGAGAACTCCACGAACAGCGTCGGCGTGGTAAGCACCGTGATGCCACCCGCCAGCGCGACCGTGCACTCACCGGCCCGCAGCGCCTGCGCGGCCTGGTGCATCGCCACCAGCGCGGAGGAACACGCCGTGTCCACCGTGATCGCCGGGCCGTGGAAGCCGAACGTGTAGGCCAGCCGCCCCGACGCGACGCTGCCCGCGTTGCCGGTCGAAACGTCGCCGGTGAGGTCCTCGGGCGTCCGGTGCGCGCGGCGCGCATAGTCGTTGCCCATCAGCCCGAGGTAGACACCGGTGCGGGTGCCCCGCAACGCGGTCGGGTCGATCCCGGCGTCTTCCAGCGCGTGCCAGGCCAGTTCCAGCAGGATGCGCTGCTGCGGGTCCATCGAGACCGCCTCGGCCGGGGCGACGCCGAAGAAGCCGTTGTCGAACTCGGCGATCCCGTCCAGGAAGCCGCCGTGCCGCACGTAGCTGCGCCCGCCACGGCCCGGCTCCGGGTGGTAGACCTCGTCCAGGTTCCAGCCGCGATCTGCCGGGAACTCGGTGATCGCGTCCCGCCCGGCGGACAGCAGCGCCCACAGCTCGTCCATGGTGGACACCCCGCCGGGAAAGCGGCAGCTCGCGCCGACCAGCACCACCGGGTCGTCCATGTCGTGCGGGCCGGGCCCGGCGACCGGTGTCCGGCCGCCAGGTACCGCGCCGGGGAGCTGCCCGGACAGGTACCCGGCCAGGGCCGTGGGGGTGGGGTGGTCGAACACCGCGGTCGCGGGGAGCCGCACCCCGGTCGCGGCGGTGAGCCGGTTACGCAGCTCCACCCCGGACAGCGAGTCGAAGCCGATGTCGCGGAACGCCCGCGCCGGGTCCACCCGGCGCTCCACGCCGAGCACGGAGCCCACCGTGGCCAGCACGAGATCGAGCACCGACCGCTCGCCACCGGAGACGAACACGGGCGCCGCGGCCGCGGCGGCCGGCCGGGCCGCGCTCCGCCGGACGCCGAGCAGCCCGGCCCACACCGGAGCCCGCTCCGGGCCTGCCGCACGCACGTTGGCCAGGTCGAAACGGGCGGGCACGGTGCACGCCAGGTCGGTGCCCAGCGCCGCGTCGAACAGTGCGAGCCCGTGTTCGCGGGACATCGGCACGAGCCCGGTTCGCCGCAGCCGGGCCCGGTCGGTGTCGCCCAGCCGCCCGGTCATGCCGGTGTCCTGCGCCCAGAGTCCCCACGCCATCGACGAAGCGGGCAGTCCCCGCGAGCGGCGGTGCTGCGCCAGCCCGTCAAGCCACGCGTTGGCGGCCGCGTAATTCGCCTGCCCCGGCGTGCCGAGGACACCGGCTACGGAGGAGAACAGCACGAACGCGGCCAGGCCGAGGTGTTCGGTCAGTTCGTGCAGGTTGCGCGCACCCTCGACTTTCGGTCGCAGCACCGCGTGCAGCCGTTCGGCGGTGAGGGAGCGCACCGTGCCGTCGTCCAGCACCCCGGCGGCGTGGATCACCGCGGTCAGCGGGCGGTGCGCGGGGATCGCCGCCAGCAGCTCGGCGAGGGCGGCCCGGTCGGCGACGTCGCATGCCACGACCGTGATCTCGGCGGTGCCGGTCAGGTCCTCGAGACCGGACTCGAGCGCCGCCGCGCCGCCCCGCCGCCCCGCCAACACCAGGTGCCGCACCCCGTGCTCGGTGACCAGGTGCCGGGCCAGCTCCCGGCCGAGTACGCCGGTCCCGCCGGTGATCAACACCGTGCCTCCGGCGAGGGCGGGCCGGTCCCCCGTCCGCGTTACCCGAGCCAGCCGCGGCGCGAACGCCTGCCCGCCCCGGATGGCGATCTCCGGCTCACCGGTGCCCAACGCCAGCTCCAGGGCGGAGCCGTCGTCCTCGGGGTCGCCGGGGCGGTCCAGGTCGACCAGCACGAACCGGCCGGGATGTTCGGTACGTGCCGTGCGGACCAAGCCCCAGACCGCCGCGGCGTCGGGATCCTGGTCGTCCTCCGGGGCGATCGCGACCGCACCACGGGTCCGCACGATCAGGGGCCCGCCCGTCGCCTCCTCGTCGTCGATGGCCAAAAACTCGCGGACCCGCGCCAGTGCGTCCTCGGGCCCGGCCACGTCCACGATCGGCGCGTCCACGATCGCCGGGGCGGGCCGCCGCGCAACCGGCACCCAGTCCAGCCGGTGCAGCGCCCGGTCCACGCCCGCCGTCCCCGCCCGCACAGGCCCCACGGGCCGGAGCGCGAGCGCGCTGATCGTGGCCACCGCTTCCCCCGCCGCGTCGGCGAGCGCCACGGCGAACGAGTCGTTGCCCTGCGGAGTCAGCCGCACCCGCAATGCTGTGGCCCCGACCGCATGGAGTGCGACCCCGCTCCAGGAGAACGGCAACCTCACCGGCGCGTCCCCCGCATCCAGCAGCAGCGGGTGCAACGCGGCGTCGAACAGGGCCGGGTGCAGGCCGAACCGCCCGGGATCGACCGGCAGCTCGACCTCGGCCCAGCGCTCCGCACCGAGCCGCCAGGCCCGCCGCAACCCCTGGAAGGCCGGCCCGTACTCGTAACCTCGCTCGTCGAGCTGTGCGTACTCGCCGTCGAGGTCGATCTCCTCGGCACCGGCCGGCGGCCACTCCGTCAGGGTCGCGCCGCCGACCTCCGACGCCCGGAGCGTCCCGGTCGCGTACCGGGTCCACGGCGCGTCCGGCGCGGACCGGGCGTACATCGCCAGCGAGCCCGGATCCGTCTCGCCGATCGCGATCTGCAACTCGGTCTCGCCCCGCTCGGGCAGCACCAGCGGGCTCTCCAGCACCAACTCGTCCAGCATCGGCAGCCCCGCCCGCTCACCCGCGTGCAGGGCCAGTTCGACGAACGCGGCCCCGGGCAGCAGCACGGTGCCGCGCACCCCGTGCTCGGCCAGCCAGGGGTGCCGGGTGAGAGAGAGCCGACAGGTGGCGACCAGGCCACCGCCGGCGAGCTGGACCACCGAGTCCAGCATCGGATGCCCGGCGACGGGCCCGGAGGCGGCGGTGGGCAGCATCCAGTACCGCTGCTCGCGGAACGGGTAGGTCGGCAGCTCCACACTCCGGGCGCCGTCGAACAGCCCGTTCCAGTGCACGTCCACACCGTGCACGGCTGCCTCGGCCACCGCCAGCAGGAAGCGGTCGGCACCACCCTCGTCGCGTTTCAGGGTCTCCAGCACCACGCCGCCCTCGTCGTGGTCCTCCTGGTGGTCACCGAGGATCTGCCGTACGCCGCCGGCGAGCACCGGATGCGGGCTCGACTCCAGGAAGGTGGTGTGCCCGGCGGTGACCAGCCCGCGCACCGTCGCCTCGAACTCGACCGTGGCGCGCAGGTTGCGGTACCAGTAGTCCGCGTCCAGCCCGGTGGTGTCCACCGGACCGCCGGTCACGGTCGAGTGGAAGGGAACCTCGGCCGCCATCGGAGTCACCGGCGCCAGCAGTTCGCGCAGCTCCGCACGCAGCAGTTCGACCTGCGCCGAATGCGAGGCGTAGTCCACCGGCAACAGGCTCGCCCGTTTGTCCTCGGCGACCAGTGCGGCGGCGAACTGTTCGACTGCCTGGACGGTGCCCGAGACCACCGTCGCGCGCGGCCCGTTGACCGCGGCCACCGAGAGATCCTCGCCCCAGCGGGCCATCGACTCTTCGACCGCCGCTCTCGGCAGCCCCACCGACAGCATCCGGCCCGTACCGGAGAGCGCCCGCAATGCCCGGCTGCGCAGCGTGACGATCCGCGCCGCGTCGTCCAGGGACAGCGCGCCGGCTACGGTCGCGGCCGCGATCTCGCCTTGGGAGTGGCCCACCACCGCGGCCGGCCGCACCCCGTGTGCCCGCCAGAGTCCGGCCAGCGACACCATGACCGCCCACAGCGCGGGCTGCACCACGTCCACCCGGAGCAGCGCGTCCGCGTCGGTGAGCACGTCGCCCAGGTTCCAGTCCACGTACGGCGCCATCGCGTCCTGACAGGCCGCCATGTGCCCGGCGAAGACCGGGCTGGACTCCAGCAGTCCCGTGGCCATCCCGGTCCACTGCGTGCCCTGGCCGGGGAACAACAGCACCGGACTGGTGTCCCGGCAGGGTGACCCGACGACCGTGCCCGGTGCCGAACCGCCCTCGGCGAGCGCGTCCAGTCCGTGCACCAACGAGTCCCGGTCCCGGCCGAGGACGGCGGCCCGGTGCTCGAACCTGGCCCGGCCGGTCGCCAGCGTGAATCCGGCGTCCAGCAGGCCGACCCGGTCCAGGCGGAGCCGCTCGGCCAGCCGGCCGGCCTGCTCCCGCAGCGCCTCCGCCGACCGTGCGGACAGCAGCAGCGGCACCGCGGACGCCGGTCGCGGTGCCGCGGCGGGCGCGGGTTCCGGCGCCTGTTCCAGGATCACATGGGAATTGGTGCCACTGATGCCGAACGAGGACACCCCGGCCCGGCGCGGGAGTCCGGTCTCCGGCCACGGCGTGTCCTCCGCGAGCGGGGTGACCCTGCCGGACTCCCAGTCCACGTGCGGGCTGGGCTCGGTCAGGTGCAGGATGCGCGGCAGCACGCCGTCGCGCATGGCGTGCACCATCTTCAGGATGCCCGCCACCCCGGCAGCGGCCTGCGTGTGCCCGATGTTCGACTTGACCGACCCCACCAGCAGCGAGCGCGCCCGCTGCGGGCCGTGCACCGCCAGCAGCGCCCGTGCCTCGATCGGGTCGCCGAGCGTGGTGCCCGTGCCGTGCGCCTCCACCGCGTCGACGTCCGCCTCGGACAGTCCGGCGTCGGCCAGCGCCGCCCGCAGCACCCGTTCCTGAGCCGGCCCGCTGGGTGCGGAGAGCCCGTTGGAGGCCCCGTCCGAGTTGACCGCGGTGCCGCGCACCAGCGCGTGCACGGTGTGCCCCTGGCGCAGGGCGTCGGAGAGCCGTTCCAGCACCAGCATTCCGACGCCCTCGGACCAGGCCGTACCGTCCGCCGTCACGGAGAACGGCTTGCACCGGCCGTCCGGGGCGAGGCCCCGCAGCCGCGAGAACTCCACGAACATCTCCGGGGTCGCCATCACCGTCACCCCGCCGGACAGGGCCAGGTCACACTCGCCGAGACGCAGCGACTGCACCGCGAGATGAGTGGTCACCAACGACGAGGAGCAGCCGGTGTCCACCGTGACTGCGGGGCCGGTGAGGCCGAGCACGTAGGCCACTCGGCCGGACACCACGCTGGAGGTGTTCCCGGTGATCAGGTACCCCTCCAGCCCGTCCGGGACGGTATGCACCCGGGGCGCGTAGTCGTGCATCATCGAGCCGGCGAACACGGCCGTGCGGCTGCCCCGCAGCGAGGTGGGATCGATGGCCGCGTTCTCCAGGGCCTCCCACGCCGTCGTGAGCAGGAGGCGCTGCTGCGGATCGGTGGTCAACGCCTCGCGGGCGGGGAGCCCGAAGAACTCGGCGTCGAAATGGCCGGCGTCGTAGAGGAAGCCGCCGTGCCGGACGTAGGAGGTACCGGGCCGGTCCGGGTCGGGATCGTAGAGGGCCGCCAGGTCCCAGCCCCGGTCGTCCGGTAACTCGCCGATCGCGTCGATCCCGTCCCTGGCCACCTGCCAGAGCCCTTCCGGGGCGGCTATTCCGCCCGGGTAGCGGCACGCCATTCCCACAATCGCAATCGGTTCGCCCGGCATCCGGTGCCCTCCCAGAGGTTTGGACTTTGTCGGCTACCATGGACGCAAAATCATTCACCGAACTCGCGACCATCTAACCAAACGCCGATAATAATCGAGGTGCATCAACATGATTAGCGCCCGGACTCATTCCACACAACACCTCCAACCGACCAAAATCTGGGGCTTTCACTAGAAACTTCGGCCTGTTGTCAAGAATTTCTACCACTACCGTGACGCGTAGCAGATCCCGCCGAATTCCGCTACCCGCCAAAAGCGAGACAACCATTCCGTCGCACCGGTCCATCCCCAGGCGAGCACTCCCTTTGACCGTCGCCGGGCCGGCCACGGAGAACGGCCAAAACCGCAGGCCACGAGTTCGACCAGTGCCGCCGCTCGATTTGGGCAGGACGACTCGCCCCTACCCGGAACTCAGATATCAGATTACACAACAAGTCATGGATATGCACCTGAACGAGCAGGCCGCCACATGAATTGTCATCACCGCAAGCTCTTTATCCGGAAAACGCGGCGCGGTCCATGCCCCTGCCCACATTTGACCGGCACGAAACGAACTGCCTCTCCCGCAACTCGGTAAACGCATGACTGACGGCCGGCGCTTTTGTCTCCGTCACCAAGTGACCGGGAGTGCCGATACCGAGAACGCGGAGCCGTTGACGTAGCGCAGTTCGTCGCGTGGCGTGGCCAGGCGGAGAGTGGGGATGCGCCGGAACAGAGTGTCGAGGACGATGCGCAGCTCCAGCCGGGCCAGATTCTTGCCGAGGCACTGGTGCGGTCCCGAGCCAAAAGCCAGGTGCCTGCGGTTGTCCCTGGTGACATCGAACGTGTCCGGGTCGGCGAAGGCCGCGGGGTCGCGGTTGGCGGCGGCGGACAGGGCGGCGACGCCCTCACCCGTCCGTACCAGAGTGCCGCCGATCTCGACGTCCGCCGTGGCGCGGCGAATCAGGGACAGCTCGGCGACGGAGAAGAACCTCAGCAGTTCCTCCACCGCCGCCGGGGTCAGGCCCGGGTCGGCGGTGAGGAGGGCGAGCTGGTCGGGGTGTTCGAGGAGAGCCAGGACCCCGAGTGCGGTCATCGTGGCGGTGGTCTCCAGGCCCGCGACGACCAGGAGTATGCACAGTTCGACCATGGCCCAGCGGCTCTCGCCACCGCTGAAGAGCTGGTGGCCCGCCAGCCTGCCCAGCAGGTCCTCGGGCCGCTCGGTCATCTTGGTGGCGCACAGCGCGTCGAAATACGCGATCAGCGAGCGGAAGGACTCGGCGCGATCCGCATCAGCGGAGTCGTGGGCCGTCAGCACCGTGGTGTTGGTGGTGAACTCCTGCCGGTCACTGGTCGGGATGCCGAGCAGCTCACACAGCACCAGACCGGACATCGGCACGGCCAGCGCGGACACCAGGTCGGCGGGCTCGGCGCCGGCCAGCACATCGTCGAGCAGACCGTCGACGATGCGCTGGACCTTGGGGCGCAGTTCTCGCATGCGGGGGATGGCGAACTCGCCGGCGACCGCACGACGGGCGGGGCCGTGCTCGGGTGGGTCCATCTCGATCAGCGAGGGCCTGAAGCCGGGGAACACGGTCTCGCCGACGCGCATCCACGGGAAGTCCGGGTGCGAGCGGTCGGAGCTGAACCGGGCGTCGCCGAGCACAGCGCGGACGTCTGCATGGCGTGCGGCAACGAACACGGTGCGTCCGCTCGGGCCCGTCAGCCTGGGCAGGCCGGGGTGCTCGCGCAGGCTGGCGTAGTCCGGCGGCGGGGAGAACGGGCAGGTCCGAGACATCGGCCAAGTCTCGGCTCGCAGCGGGCTCTGGTCGTGCATGGTCACCACCTCGACTCTTTCGGAAATCAAGGACAACCGTATGACTGGTGACACCCGCTTTTCCCTAGAACCCCGTTGAGGTCGGAACGAAGCCGTCCGTCCGTATCACCCGGGGGAAGCCGTGACTGTGCCGACGCTGATCCTTCTGGGGGCGGCGGGAGGCGTGTTGCGCGGGCCTCTGGACGTCTACGCCCGGTTCCTCGACTGGCAAGCGGACCGCCGTGCCTACCTGCTGTTACCCGCCCGGGCAGGAGGGCGAATCGCCACGGTTCCAACAGTATTTCGACCCCGTCGGCGATCCTGTCGCGGCTGTGGTCCACAGCGCGATGGGTGCCGGGGCTGCGGTGCTCTTCGGTACCACGGGACAGATCAGTGGCGCGTACGCGGCTGTCGTCGTCGGAATCTCGGCGCCGGTGACCATGCGGGCGACAGAGCTGTTTCCGCAGCACCTGCCGAGCGAGCCAACCACCCGTCCCGGTGAGGCAGTCGGTGCCCACGTGGAGGATGTTCCGTATCAGGGTCAGCCGGGTGACGCGGCCGCGCACATGGTGGTGTGCGGAGACGACGGGCTCGCGCACCGGATCGCCGCCGACCTGGGCGGTGTGTACGGCGAGCAGGTCACGCTCGTCGTACCGCCCTCCGGTCGCCGGGTGCGAGCCGGTGGTCGGGCGGGCCGGCGCGGTCTCGCCGGCGCTGCTCGACCGGGTGAGCGCGGCCGTCAACCGGGCAGTCGGCGACGCCGGAAGCGGTGAACCTGCCGGAAATGCAAGGGTGTTGGAGGTCGCGGAGCTGACCGAGGCCGTGCTCGCCGACGCGGGGGTGGAGCGGGCAGCCGCGCTGGCGCTCGTGTACGACGACGACGAGACCAACATCCGTGCCGCTCTCACCGCCCGTCGGCTCAATCCCCGGTTGTCGGCTCGTCCTCAGGCTCTACAACCGGCGGTTGGGACAGCACATCGAGGAAATCCTGGACCAAGCCGCCGCGTTGACGACCGGTGGTGGGGCCGGGGACGGCTCCGAGTCCGATGCGTCCACGACCGCGCTGTCCGACGCGGACACCGCCGCGCCCGCGCTGGCCGCCACCGTACTCGCCGGTACCAGCAAGTCGTCCAGGCCGACGGGCTGCTGCTACGCACGGTGGAGCGGCAGCCGCCGGGGCCGGGGGAGGTGGCCGGTCCGGGGCTGGCCACGCTGGCGCTGCTGTCGGCGACCAGCAGTGATCCGGCCGGGGCGGACGGGTCCGCGAGCAGTGTGGAGCAGGGGTCCCAGCTGCTGCCCGATGAGCCGGCGGTCCGGGCCGCCACCGGGCGCGGAACCGTCGTCCTGGAGCAGGTGTCGTACTCCGGCCCGCATCGCCCGCCGGGGCCGGGGGAATACCGCCGGTCGCCTCCCTGGTCTCGCGGCGGCTGCGCTGGTCGCTCGCGGGCCTGGTGGGGTGCGTAGTCATGCTCGCGATCGCGTTGTCGGTAGTGGACGGGATGCATCCGCTGCGGGCCTTCCATCTGACGCTGCTCAGCCTCTTCGCCGCCGACGACTCCGCGATCGGGGCGTCGACCGGGCGGCAGATCCTGCAACTGCTGTCCAGCCTGGTCGGGTTGTTGCTGCTGCCGGTGCCGATGGTCGCGGTGCTGGAAGCCCTGGGGGCTTTTCGGAGCGCGTCCACGCCGCGGAAGCCGCCGCGCGGCCTGCACAGGCACGTGGTGCTGCTCGGGATAGGGGAAGGTGCAGCTTGATCGCCCAGCCTGCTCGGCCAGGCGTTCGGGACACCGCGCTGCGGGCCGGACGTGCAGGAAGTTGATCATTTCCCTGCCTTCGGCGTCCTCACCGAAGGTATCGGCCAAGAAGCGGTTCCAGCGTGGGGTGGGCATCTGCTCGGGCCCGGTGAAGGTGGACCGGCAGTGGAAGTCCTTGTTCGGGTCCGGGGTTCGCACAAGGCCGGTGCGCAGGTCGACCAGGCCCGAGGGCGTGCACAGAGCGTAGGGGTCGGCGTCGAGCCGGGCAGCGTTGAGGACCATGCCGGGGGCCGACTTCGCCTGCGTGAGCATCGCGTTCATGCCCGAGGTGCTCAGAGGGCGTTTGAGGTAGGCAGATTGCCGCTTATGCCCTAGTAGGTTCCTCGCCAGGTGGGGGTGGTCTCGTCCGTTATGCGCCTGGCGAGGTTGTCGATCGAGGCGATGTGGATCATGGCTTCAGAGCTGGTGGTGAGGGTCTCGTAGTCGCGGGCGAGACGGCGGTGCATCATGATCCAACCGATACTCCGCTCTACTACCCAGCGCCTTTTCACGACGTGAAATCCACGGGTATCCGGGTTTCTGTTGACGACTTCGACATCGATTCCGAGGCGGGCACCGTGCTCGACGACGGCGTTCTTGAAGCCGGTGTCGACCCAGCTCTTGGAGATGGTCGGGTACGTCTCCTTCGCCTGGTCGAGGAGTCGTATTCCCAGGGCGTTCTCCGAGAGGCCGGCTGCTGTGACGGTCACAGCGAGGATGAGGCCGATGGTGTCGGTGAGGATGCCGCGCTTCCTACCGACGATCTTCTTGGCTGCGTCCGTTCCCTGGCTGGTGAGGGGCACGTTGGTGGAAGTCTTCACGCTCTGGGTGTCGATCACGGAGGCGGTCGGCTCGGGCTTGCGCCCTTCCTTCACCCGGGCCAGGCCCGTCAGGTCGTAATTGAGCTGGGCGAAGATTCCTTCGTCGCGCCAGGCCGCGTAGCCCCGTGGACGGGAGTGACGCTGCGCACAGGCCCGCCGCCGGGACCGGCTGCCGGTTACAGCCCGGCTCCGGACTCGTCCCGGCCACGGTCCGCAACGGCCGGTGGCCCTGCTCGTCGAGCTGGTCGAGTTCATGTTCGTAGTCGACGGGGATGGAGCCGTAGTAGTTGACCACCGCGCTGCGGGCCGGCGAGATGTACGCCAGGACCTCGGCGTCCACCTCGCGGGCGGCGCAGCGCAGTTCACCGACCGCCAGGCCCATGTACTCGGTGTGCCAGCAGACCACCGTGTTCGTCACGACGGTCAGGCACCACGCCTGCTCGTTCTGCTGCTCGGGCTGGCGCGTACCGCCGCCGGAGGGTTTGCTACATACAAGCGCAGCGGCACCACCTCACCCGAGTCCGTGAGCTGAGCCGAGCCAGCACCGTACCGGCGTGGCGAACCGGGGCCTCTGCGAGCCTGTTCATCGAACGTGTCGACCCTTGACAGAGTCAAATATTCCGGGGCGAGAGCGCATTAATCCGGCCCCACCCTTCTTGCGCTCACATCTTGCTCCTGTGGATGTTTGACGCGGCACCCGTGCCAGAGCATGTCAACTGGTTGATGCCGACCTGGTGCTGCGGCCGACGTCATCTCATTCGCCGAGGAAGGGTGGTCAGTAGTGGAGGTGGAGGGGTTCTGTGACACGCGATTCAAGTCCGTGCGAGACGCGCTCGCCGCACAGATTCGGAGCGGTAACGAGTTGGGTGCCAGCGTCGTAGTCGACGTCGACGGGCGCACCGTCGTGGACATCTGGGGCGGCTGGTGCGATGCAGAGCACCGGATGCCCTGGGGCCGGGACACCATCACTAATGTGTGGTCGACGACCAAGACCGTGTGCAACCTCGCGGCGCTGATGTTGGTTGACCGGGGCCAGCTCGATCCTTACGCCCCTGTCGCGAGGTACTGGCCGGAGTTCGCCGAGAACGGCAAGGAGCACATCGAGGTCCGGCAGGTCCTCAGTCACACCTCCGGCGTGTCCGGTTGGGACACGCCGTTCAGCCCCGAGGACATGTACGACTGGGATTTCTCCACCCGGAGGCTCGCGGCCCAGGCGCCATGGTGGGAACCGGGAATCGCGTCGGGTTACCACGGGCAGAACCAGGGGCACCTCGTCGGCGAACTCGTGCGCCGTGTGACCGGCAAGCACATGAAGACCTTCGTCGCCGACGAGATTGCCGGACCACTCGGCGCCGACTTCCAGATCGGGGCGGGCGAGGCGGACTGGAGCCGGATCGCACCGGTCACGCCTCCTCCCCCAACCCCGATCGATGTGGCCGCTTTGGACCCCAGCGGTCCGATGTACAGGACCATGGTCGGGCCGCTTCCCGATCCCGAAGCCGCGAACACCCCGGCCTGGCGCCGCGCCGATCTGCCCGCGCTCAATGGCCACGGGAACGCACGGTCGGTGGCGCGCATACTCAAGGCTCTCGCGCTGGACGGCGCAGTCGATGGCATTCGGCTACTGTCGCCCGACACGATCGGGGTCATCTTCGAGGAACAGAGCCACGGAACCGATCTCGTCCTCGGCATCCCGCTGCGATGGGGCATCGGGTACGCGCTTCCCGAGAGCGAGACAGTGCCCTACGTGCCTCGGGGACGAGTCTGTTACTGGGGAGGGTGGGGCGGCTCCCTGATCGTCATGGACCTCGACACCCGCACCACTATCAGCTACATGATGAACAGGATGGCACCGGGCATCATCGGTTCCGATCGATCCGAAGACTACGTCCGCGCGGTACTAAGTTGCCTTAACTGACATTCTCGTCCTGAACCGGCGGCGCTGTCATCAGCACTCGCGCGCTGAGCGCGACGGTGGCGACGAGGGAGGTGCGCAGACACGATTCATGACGGTGCTCCTTTCGAGGGTGACCGTATGCGTGGCACCAAGTGTCTGGTGCCATTCGTCATCAATCACTTATATGGCCTGTTGACAGCTGTGGGTTCGGTCCATCGCGCGTCCATCACATCGCTGTTACGTGCCTGTGACTCGGGAACAGCGGCGCCACGGGGAGACTCCGCCGCACCTCTCGGGGCTGAAACGGCCCGTGGGTCCGCCAGGTTGAACCCAACCGCAACGGTCCGTGGTGTCCCGTACCCGCGAGGACGAACTCATCGCGCACGACGTGCGACAGCAGATATGGGAGATCCAGCGTCTGGCACTGCCGCACTTTTCGGCACGCCGGCAAGCCGACGGCAGCCAAGGGCAAGGAGGCATGGACTACGTTGAACCGACACAAGACCGTAATCTGTAGATCTTCACGGCCACTGGCTTCATCGCCAATCGCTCGGCGCAGGCTTCAAGCTGACCGCCTGTTTGTCAACGGCTCTTAACCGGCGGGCAGTCACGGGGGACACTGTCTCCCAGCAAAGGAAGTACATGGCACCCCAGGACCCAACCCAAAGTAAAGGCATGCTTGAGCAAGCCGTACAAAAACCAGTTACATCCGCAAGGAATTCGCGGCAGACGTCGACCTCAGACATCACCGTAGCCCTGTACGGGGGTGACCCGCTGGCCCGTGCGGGCGCGGTCGACCAGATCGGCCAACAGTCGGGCATGTCCGTGATTCAAGCGGCCGGCCGCTCACTCGACGAGGCCATAGGGTACGTGGCTGTGTCTCTGTCCGAGCAGGTCGACGTGTCGCACACGGCCCAATTGCGCAAATTGGCCGCAAATTACAAGAGGCGGGTGGTCCTGGTGTGCGATGAACTCGACGAACGTCAGCTGCCGCTGGTTGCTGAGACGGGAATCGCCTCGATCGTCTGGCGCCATCAGGCAACTCCCGCACGACTCGTAAAGGCGATTCGAGCGACGGCCAGAAACGAGGGCGATCTACCAGGGGACCTATTACGGAGAATTCTCGCTCAGCTCGGTCGGCAAACCCATGGCACAGTGGTGAACACAGTGGCTCCCGGTCGGCCCACGCCGCGGGAGTTGAATGTTCTGGAGCTGGTGGCACAGGGGTACGCCACTAAGGAGATAGCCGAGAAACTTGACTACTCCGAGCGGACCATCAAGAAGATATTGCACGATCTCATGATGCGGCTTCATCTGCGCAATCGCGCCCACGCGGTGGCCTATGTGATCAGAGAAGGTTACCTGTAGGGCCGCACCCGCGCTGGTTCTCGAGAACGAACCGGACGAACGGCAGTGACCTCGTATGCGTAAAGCTGCCCCGTGTCGGACCAGAACGGTCCGGCACGAGGGGCAGCTGTCTTCCGGGGACGGTCCGTCCGGACATCCGCGGCTGTCCCGCTTGAACACCGTCCGCACGGCAACCCCGGACATCACACCCAGATGGCGACCCTTTCAAACCTTGCTGGGAGGTTCGCGCGATGGAAAGGATCCCCGATGCCCGGCATCGGCGGCCGCCGCACCCGCCGAGTGGTGCCTCACCGCTGGGCCGGCGCGTCCGAGACGAGGAGATGACACCACGCATGACGAACGACTAACCAGCAGTCCTGCTACTCGACCCCATCCGCAATGGCACAGAATTCAAGCACGCCGCTCACGACCTGGGTTTCCATGTGCTGTCCGTCTATACCAACGACTATGCCGCGAGCTTCCCCGGCCACAAGGACGGCGATGACGTCTCCTAGTACAGCGGCGACGCGGCCGAGATTGTGAAGATGGTGACTTCCATCGGCCTCGATATGCGGGCCGTGGCTCCCGCCAACGAGATGTCGGTCCATCTCGCCGACCGGGTCGCCAGGGAGCTGGAGTTGCCCGGCAACCTTCACTCCCTCGCTTGGGCCCGGCGCAACAAGGCCGCCATGCGGGACCATGCCGTCGCGGCAGGTGTGCGGATTCCGAAGCACCGGCTCGTCGAGCGTCCGGCGGAGATTCCCGCGATCGCGCGAGAGATCGGTTTCCCGGTCATCGTCAAACCGACCATGGGCGCTTGCTCTCAGGGCACCACTGTCCTGCCGGAAGAGACGGACGTCAATCGCCTCGAGGGTCTCGTCACGCACGACGTGTTCGGACAGTCATACGTTGCGGTGAACATTCGGCCGGACACCCGACGCTAAGTATCAGCCCAGACGAGGATCACGACCGGAGTCGTCACGGACCGCTCAGGGCTGACGGTTGAGGGAGTTGCGCTGCTGCGGGAGCCGAACGCGCAGCCCGTCACGTGCGAGTCCGGCTCCGCGGTGGCGCTGAGGATTGAGACGAACCTTGCGTACGACGAGCGCGGTGTCGTACGACGTGCGCCCTCAACGAGAACGACTCCTGGGGCTCAGCCAAACTGGCCTCGCTCTTGGAGAAGCGCGACGAGGCCCGGAAGACGAGTGGTGACGCACGGCTCCGGATCGGCAGCTGCAGCACCGATCACAACGTCCAGTGGCGCTTCTCACGGTAGGGAGGACGAGCAGGGCTCCGGGAGGGCCTGGGTGCGCGCGTGGCACCCGGGCCCCGCGTTCGAAGCCGGTGCGCGCGTCGGAAGCAGCGCCCGCCAAAACCCCGTCCACCAGGGCGCCCCCTGAGGCGGGGCGTCTCCGCAGCCCGCTCGCCGACATCGCCTTACATCACCCCGCCGACCGCCGGATCGGAGCCCGGTCACCGGGTCGGCGGAGGGTGTGGGACAGCGGTCGTTCGAGGATCCTGGCGCCCCGTGGCATCCGTCAGCCAATCCCGGCGCATCAGTGGCAGAGTGTCCTCCACGGCCGAGATGTCGGTGACGGGCAGCCATACCTCGAAGCGTGCTCCGGAACGCCCGTCGGGGCGGTCCCGTACGGTGATCCGGCCCTGGTGCAAGGCGATCTGCTGGGCGACCAGAGTCAGGCCGAGACCGGAGCCGGGGCTGTCCGGGCCCCGCCGGAAGCGCTCGAAGATTTCCTCGCGCCGTGCGGCCGGGACGCCGGGCCCGTGATCGTCCACCGTGAGCAGCGCTGCCGGACGATCCTGACCGCCGGACGGGTGCAGCGCCACTTCGATACGAGTGTGCTCACCCTCCGTGCGGCCGTGTGTCCACGCGTTGGTCAGCAGGTTGCCCACGGCTGAGCGCAGCCCCTGCTCCCAGCCGTGTACCAGCAGTCCCGCGCACGTCTGCACGGACACCGCGGCGTCCGGGTGTGCGCGGCGCAGGTCGGATGCCGAGTCCTCCACCACCTCGGCCAGGTCCACGGGCGTGAACGAATCCGCCTCGACCAGATCGCCCTGGCCGAGTGTCTTGAGCATCATCAGCAGCCCGAGCAACCGGGTGTGTTCACGCCCCAGATCCTCCAGCACCTCGGCCCGGTCGACGGGGGCGAGATCGGCATGCGCGGTGAGGATGTCGAGATTGGTCCGCATGCTCATCAAGGGAGTGCGCAGCTCGTGGGAGGCGGCCGCGGTGAACGAGCGAGCCGTGGCGAGTGCCTCGTCGGTGCGGGCCGCCTGTTCGTCGTAGCGGGCAAACACGGTCTGCACGGTACGGGCCAGGTCGTCGACTTCGGTGATACGGGTCGGCGTGTGCTCCAGGCGCGTGGTGCGGTTCCTGGGGTCCAGGCCGCTCGTACGGCGCTGCAGTCGGCGCAGCGGCAGGACTGCCCGGGCGGAGATCACCCATGCGATGGCCCCGGCCAAGGGCGCGGCCAGCAGCGTGACCGTCACGACCCGCTCGCGCACCACCGAGACCTCCGCCTGGTAGGCGCTGTCCGGGGCGAAGATCCACAGATTCGGAGCGTTGTTCTGCCCTGCGGTGTAGACGCGTCGCGACAGCACATGCCAGGTCTCGCCGCGGGACCGCACGGTGACCGGGCGCGGGGCGCGGGCGGGCAGCCGGATGTCACGGTCGGGCTGCGGACCGGCCGAGATCGTGCCGTCCGGGCCGGTCAGCCGGATCCCCATGTCCCGTGCCGAACCCTCCAGCCGCCGCCGGGACTTCGCGGCGATGACCGGCTGATCGTCTTCTCTGGCGTGCAGGTACCTGTTGGCGTTCTGGGAGACGGCCGTCGCCCGGGCGCTCAGTTGTGCGTCCTGGTGCGCGCGCAGGTCATCGGCGACCAGGCGCAGCAGCAGCCAACCGGTGGCCAGGACCAGCAGCGGTACGCTCACGCCCACGGCGAGCGCGAGGCGAGTGGACAGCCTCACACTCCGCCTCCGAGCGACCGGTCCCTGGGGTCCGGACGCTCCTCGCGCAGGACGAAGCCGAACCCGCGAACGGTGTGCAGCATCCGGGCACGTCCGTCGGCCTCCAGCTTGCGCCTGAGATAGCTGACGAAGGTGTCCACCACATCGGAGCGCACCTGGAAGTCGTAGCCCCACACACGATCCATCAACTGGTCGCGGGTCAGCACGACGCCGGCGTTGCGGGCCAGGACCTCGAGCAGCTCGAACTCGCGCCGCGTCAGGTTCAGCGGACGCCCGTCCACGGACACCTCGCGGCCGGCCGGTTCGAGAACCAGGCCGCCGACCCGCACCCGGTCGACCGCCGTCGGCGGGCGACGGCGCAGCAGGGCGCGCAAGCGCAGCTCCAGCTCCCGCAGGGCGAACGGCTTGACCAGGTAGTCGTCTCCCCCCGCCTGCAGCCCGGCGATCCGGTCGTCGACCTCGTCGAGGGCGGAGAGCATCAGCACCGGCACGTCGTCGTCGGCCTCGCGCAGAGCGCGGCACACGTCGATACCGCTCACATCGGGCATGCAGATGTCCAGTACCACGATGTCGGGGTGGTCGGCCCGCACCACGTCCAGCGCGGCGTGGCCGCCATCGGCCAGCGTCACCTCGTAACCGCTGAGCTGGAGTCCCCTCTTCAGTGAGCGCCGGGTGGCATCGTCGTCATCGGCGACGAGCACCCGTCCGGCACGGCCGGTCATGCGTATCTCCGCTCCATCGTCGTGGGTGATCCGTGGGTGATCCCCAGCGCGGCGTTCCGGAACCGCCATGCTACGCGGCCTCGGACACCGGACGACGTCATAGAACGGCCGGCGACAGCGGTACCCGGCGACCGGTGCCGGCGGGTTGTCGGTGCAGAAGCAGGGCGAGGCCACCCAGAGCGGCGCCCACTTCGCCGAGCTTGGCCGGACGCACGCGGAGCGGCGTCCGCGAACCTCGGCAGGTCACGTTCGCGTCCAGCTCACGCCGCAGCGGCTCCATCAGGGCCGGACCGGTGTCGGTCAGCTCACCGCCCAGGACGATGACACTGGGACCGAAGGCGTTGCACAAGTCGGCCAGGACCTTGCCGACATGCGCACCGGCCCGTGCCAGGGCCGAGTACGCGGCCTGGTCGCCCACGTCCAGCGCGGCCACCAATTGCGGCACGTCCTCGGCGGAGCCGTGGGCGTCGAGCACGGCCCCGATCGACGCCACGGTCTCCAGGCACCCCACGCGACCACATATGCAGGCCTCGCCCCCGGGGTCGACGGTGATGTGGCCGAACTGCCCCGACATCCCGTGAGCGCCACGGTGCAGCGTTCCGCCCAGCACGAGGCCACCCCCGACGCTGTGCGACAGGCACAGGTACAGGACGTCCTGCTCGTCGATGGCCGCGCCCCAGGTCCGCTCGGCCAGTGTGGCCAGTCGTGTGTTGCTGTCGAGGCACGCCGGGATTCCGAACCGCTCGCTCACCAGTGCCGACACGGCGTTCCGGCGGATCGCCCCCGGTGAGTCGTCCTCCAGTGGGCCGACCGGGCCGGTCACCCCCACACCGATGCCCTTGAGCGCGTCCAGTCGCAGTGTTCCACCCGTCAGGGTGCGGGTCAGCCGTCGCGCGACGTCGACACGCTCCTCCCACGACGCGTCGGGGCCGTGTGGCTCGCTCGCACTGCTGATGCTCCCGTGCACCGTGGTCATCGCCGCCACCCGTACCGCCTGCCGTGCGAAGTCGATACCGAGCAGATCGGCAGCCCGGGGGTTCAAGGACAGCTTCTCCGCCGGGCGGCCACGTCCCCGTCCCGCGACCTTCGGCACCGAAGCGCTCACGGCACCGCTGTCCATGAGCGCGCCGACCACGTCGTAGAGCGTGGTGCGGGACAGACGGCAGAGGTCCCCCAACTCACCTCGGGTCAGCGAACCGTGCCTGCGCAGCAGCCCCAGAACCAGACTCTCGTGCTTTCTCCGTGACTGCGACGCACCGGTTCGCTGCCACTCCGTCTTCGGAGGCATGGGAGATCGCATCACTTCTCTTATCACTGCCATGAGGTCGGCCTTTTCTGGCTCATGATCGCTTCCGAGGGACCTTGCTTCTCCACGAGGGCTACAGCCCGGCGACAGCTCCTAGGAGTTCCGGGACGCGGTCCGGCAGCTCTCCGCGCCCTTGCAGCGTTGCAGCGCCGTCAGGGTGCGGTGCAGGGAGGCGCGCTGGTCCGCCGAGAGGGACGATGCCCGGTTGTTCATCTGGTCCGGGTCGGAGTCCAGCGCGTAGAACTCGCGTTCCCCGTCGGCGTACTCAACGTAGAGGGAGTCCGAGGTCCGAATCGCCCGGTAGGTCGGCGGGTTCCCGCTGTCCTCGGGCGCCGCGTCGGGATCACCCTTCTTGGACGCCGCGTGATGGTGCTCGACCAGAACGGCCTGGCGCCAGCCGTCCTCCGGGCGGCCGCGCATCAGGCCGGTGAGGCTCTGCCCGTCCACGGTCGACGGGGGTTCCACACCCGCGAGTTCGAGGAAGGTCGGGTTGATGTCGACGTTCTCCGCGGGCTGCGAAACCTTCTCGGCGGCCGGTACGCCGGGCCCGGTGACCACCATCGGCACCCGGACGTCGGTGTCGTAGGCGGTCTGCTTCCCCGGCCGGAGCCGGTGCTCGCCCATGTGGAAGCCGTTGTCCGACCCGAATACGATGTAGGTGTCGTCCGCCAGGCCCTTCGCCTCCAGCGTGCTCTCCAGCTGACCGATCATCGTGTCGACGGCTTGGACGGAGCGCACGCGCTTGGCGAACTTCCGGTCGATCTGCTTCTTCTCCTTCGGCGTCAGCGGTGTCAGCGCGTTCTGCCACTTCGGCGCATTGCGGGTCGCCTCGTCATAGGCGTCGGTCCGCGGAGCCTTGAGCCCGGGGAACGTATCCTCGTCGCGCGGTGCGGGTGTGGACGGGGCGTGCGGTGCGAACGTCGCCACTTCCAGCATGAACGGCTTCTTCGCCTTCGCCGAGGAGTCGACGAACGACGTGGCCTTCTTCGACAGCACGTCCGTCAGGTAGTCCTCGGGATCGTCCCCGTAGGACACGACCTTGCCGTTCTCGTTCAGGTCGTAACCGAACTCCTGGTAACCGTCACCGGCGACGTCCCACTCGTCCCAGCCGGAGGGGACGTACGGCTTGGACGTACCGTTCTTGTCGTCAGGCCGGTACCCGTTCAGGTACTTCCCCATGAACCCGGTCCGGTAGCCGGCGCGTTGCAGCGCGGGCCCGAACGTCTTCTGCTCGTTGTCGTTCCTCATGAACGCGCCGTAGCCGCCGTCGTCCCCGTTGTTGGTGAAGACACCGGTGTTGTGCGGGTACTGACCGGTGAGAAGCGACGAACGCGACGGACAGCACAGCGAGTCCGTGGCGAAGAAGTTCGTGAAGGTCGTTCCCCCCTCCTGCATCTGCCGCACGTGCGGCAGGTACTTCACCAGGTTCCAGTCCAGGTCATCGGTCAGGATGTACACGATGTTGGGCTTCTTCACGGAACCCGGGGCGTCGTCGGCGGGCGAGGCACCGTCAGTGGCCGTGTTCGCTACCTTCGAGCAAGAGGCGAGCAACACGGTGACCAGGGCCGCGCACAGCGCGGATAGCACCGTGCGTGAGCAGCGGTTGCCGAACACGTGGCAAAACCTCCATTGAGTTGTAAGACTCCGGAGCCGGGACCGTAGGACATGACCTTGTGTGATCCTTGTGATGCCACCTGGTGACTCACGGCGTCGTGATACGTCGCCGTGAGCCTTCCGGGAAGTCGGCATGTGCCGCCGTGTCGACAGCGCAGGACGGCGTCGCTATGCGACGTGCGGATTGCCGCTCGACGCGCCGGGGCCACCGTCGACACGGATATGAGCCCCGTTCACATGGCTCCATCCGAGCCGGCCAGAAACACGATGACGGCAGCGGCCTCGGCCGACTCGCCGAAGCGCCCCATGGGCACACGGTTGAGAGCGGACGCGATGATCTCGTCGCTCTGCAGGAACCCCGCAACCATGTCCGTGGAGATCATGCTGGCGGTTCGGGGCTGTGGCCCCCACCTACGCACCCCCTGCGCATCGGTGACCCGGCCCAGCGCGTCAGCAGCCTGAGCACGGCAGGTCCCGAGCACGGCAAGACGGGAGAGCTGCTGTTCGTCATTGTGCGCAATTCCACCAGTGCGGCCGCGTCTGCGTGACGGTTCAGCGCCCTCACCGTCAACGCACAGCGCATCCACTGCGACGCGCCGTACGCCCAGGACGGGAAAGCTGCCCCGGCCTCGTCGTACACGGCCCGCTCCTGGTGCTCGTGATGCTCGGACCGGTACGCCGCAACGCTCCGTACCGGCGCGTGCGGTCACTGGCCCACAGGTTGCGGCATCCCGCATGCGCAGGCGAGCACGTGCCGGTGTGTGGACCACCGTGTACGTGCCGGAAACCCCATGGGGGTTCTCCCGCACATCCTTCGGCCGGGAGGCCTCGAGTGAAACGGGCCTCCCGACCCTTCCGAGATGCTTGGGGGCTCATACGTGGCCTACACGGCAAAGGCACGGCCCCGGAATGCCGGCTCAGCTGACCGTCGCTTCGATGATCGAGTAGGGAGTCGGCGTCGCCACAACCCTGTCGATGCTGATACCAGCAGCGTTCAATAGC
Organism: Streptomyces sp. 8N706; assembly: GCF_052245415.1. Taxonomy (NCBI): domain Bacteria; kingdom Bacillati; phylum Actinomycetota; class Actinomycetes; order Kitasatosporales; family Streptomycetaceae; genus Streptomyces; species Streptomyces sp. 8N706. Next base: position 21,824 of record NZ_JBQQBW010000026.1, read on the forward strand.
GACTCGTACTCCGCCTGGGTTCGTTCCATCCCGGTGAGCATGCCGAGCATGGTGAGGTCCACCATTTTGGCCAGATGCGGTTCGCTGCCGTCCGGCACGATGGACTCGACGATCAGCACTCGAGCTCCCGATCCACCTGCCTTGGCTGCTGACTGGAGCACGCGAATGGCGGCGTCGTCGTCCCAGTCGTGAAGGATGTAGCTGAGTACGTAGATGTCCGCGGCAGGCACGCTGTCGAAGAAGTCGCCACCGACGGCCTCAACCCGACCGTCGAGCCCCTGGGCGGTAATGGTGGACCGCGCCGCCGGCACCACCGGCGGGAGGTCGAACACGATGCCCCGACGGTCAGGCAGGTCCTTGATGAGCTCGACCAGAACGCTGCCGTCGGCTCCGCCGATGTCGGCGATGAGCTCACCACCAGGCAATGGGTAGTCGTCGAACATGCCGGTGCGAAGTCCGCTGGTGACCGAGGCCATCGCATTGCTGAACTGCTGCGATCGGTCCGGGTTCTCGTTCACCCAATCGAAGAAGGGCTTGCCGAGGTAGTGCGCCGCAGCGGGCTCGCCCGTCCTGAGCGTGTGGAGCAGGTCGCTGAACGGTGCGTAGTGGGTCTCCATCCACATGATCGCCGCCCCGTACAGCGAAGCGCTGGCGTTGCGGGACAGCGTCGCTCCTATGGGCGCCAGGGACACTCGATCGCCATCGAGGGTGAACAACCCCAACGAGGCGAGAGTGCGCAGCAGGCGGCGCAACGGCTCGACCTGCGCGCCGGATTTCTCGGCCAGTTCGCTCACCGTCAGCAGACCGCGGGCCTCGTCCAACATCGTCAGCACGTCCAGCTTGGCCACGACGTAGACGGCCTGGGAGACCTGAAATCCTCCCAGCAGCTGCATCATGACGTCTGTCGGCTCGGGCGGGGTCATCTGCGCTCTCCTCGTGACGTCCGTCGGTGACGACGGACTGATCGAAAGTCGCTGCTCGGCGGCGATGCTTCGCCCAAACCAGGCGGCCACCGCGCGCGAGATCTTCGACCACGCCAGGTGTGCGTGGTGACGAACACATGCGACAAGCCATCCTTCATGGCAGGCTCCCGTCAAATTTGCACGCAAGCACCACGGGTCACAAGGCGATGAGGGTCGGAATTATTCGGCTCTGGCCAGGAATTAATCGGGCAGACCGGAAACGGGAGACGGCGCGGCAGCGAACTGGTGCGTCGCCATCACGAAGAAAGCACGAGGCACGGTCATCCCCCAGGCCGCACTCGCTCTTCGCGCTCAGCAACCACATCGAGAACAGTGCTCCTTCCCTGCGCGTGGTGCTCCTGACAGTCCTCGGACCGAGGGTGTGCCGCACCACGCTGCTGTGGTGCGGCACACCCTTGAGTGCCGTGCGCTGGGGACACCGCGCTGAGCGCCCGGGTGCCCTCGCGCCGTCAGGCCGCGGCCGGGAGGGGACGGGCAGTGGGCCAGTCGTCGAGAATGCCAGGCCCAGAGGAGTCAGCGTGTGCCGCACGGTGTTGCGCCGACGGCTACTGGAGATCAGTCCGGTGCCGCGCAGCACGGCGGCGTGCTCGCCGGCCGAGGAGACCGACACCCTGCCCTGCGCGCCAGTTCGCTGCTGGTGGAGGCGCGGTCGTCTATGGCTGGAGTACCAAGTGACCGTCCGTATACGGGAGGGCCTTGGCGTGCGGCAGATGCACCAGGAACTCCTCGATCGCCGGAACTCCGTCCTCCCGCGACACCTTCGCCTTGATGAGCTGGTTGGCCACCTCGATCTCGAGCACGCGCTGCGGGCCGTGGTCCCGTACGCCCCGAAGCCTGGCGGGAAAGGTATTGGGCCCAGGTTCCGTGACAACTTTGACGTACTCGGGTCGGACTCCGACTTGGACCTGGGTGGTGCTTTCCGGGATGTCCCACGCCACGGCCAGGGGCCGGCCACCCAGCGTGAAGTTCCCGCGGCCCCGGTCCACGGCCAGGAAGTTCATTGCCGGTGATCCGATGAAGTAGCCGACGTACGTTGATGAGGGTGCCTCGAAGAGTTGCTCCGGAGTGCCCTGCTGCACGGCTCGGCCGTCCTTCATGACCAGCACTTCATGAGCGAAACTCATGGCTTCGTACTGGTCGTGGGTCACGTAGATCACGGTGGGGCGGAACTGCTCGGTGATCTCACGGATCTTGCGCCGCAGCGAGTGCTTCAGCTGCGGATCGATGACGGTCAGCGGCTCGTCCATCAGCACGGCCGCCACGTCGTCGCGGACAAGACCACGGCCGAGCGAGATCAGCTGCTTGTCGTCGGCGGTGAGCCGCCGGGCGGGCTGCCCCAGCCGATCATCCAGGTCCAGCGCCTCGGCGACCTGATGGACCTTGGCTTCGATCCTCGCCTTGTCCCACCGGCGGCACTGCAGCGGGAAGGCGAGGTTCTCGTACACCGTCATCGAGTTGTAGATGACGGGAAACTGGAACACCTGGGCGATGTTGCGCGCCTTCGTGGGCAGGGCCGTGACGTCGACGCCGTCGAACAGCACCTTGCCCTGTGAGGGCTTGACCAGCCCGGACAGGATGTTCAGCAGTGTGGTCTTTCCGCAACCCGACGGCCCGACCAGCGCGTAGGTCTTGGCCGTCTCGAAGGTCAACCTCAGCGGCTTGAGAGCCCATCGCTCCTCTTCGGCACCCGGCGCGTAGCTGTGGCCGACGTCGACGATGTCCAACTGCGCCATATCAACGCCCTTCCACTGAAGCGAGATCAAGATCGTATGAAGGTGTCCGCACGAGCGTTCCCTTCTCGTCGAATGCGAACAACCGCTCGGGACGGAGCCGCAGTTTCACCAGATCACCGAGAGCGACGTCATGGATGCCCTCGATCTGCACGACAAACGGAGTCTCGCCGACGGCCACGTGAACGAAGGTCTCGGACCCGGAGATCTCAACGAAGGTGACCTCCCCCTCGACACCGGTGGAGGCCAGGCTGACGTCCGTTGCACGCAGGCCGAACTGGTAGGCACCATCAGGCAGGCCGGCGAGATGAGCGGACACGTGCGTGGCCTGGAAGCCGGCCACTGTGACCTGACCGCCCTCGATCCGGCCCGCAAAGATGTTCATGGGCGGGTCGTTGATGATGGACGCCACCGTGGTCGTCGCCGGGCGCTCGAAGACCTCCTGCGGGGTGCCGGTCTGGAGGATCTGTCCCTCATGCATGACCAGCACCACGTCACCGAGCATCATCGCCTCAGCGGGTTCCGTGGTCGTGTAGATCACTACCGTGTCGCCCTGATCCGAGAAGAGCGTTTTGAACTCGTCGCGCAGCTGTTCACGCAACTTGTAATCCAGGTTTGCCAGCGGCTCGTCGAGCAGGAGAATGCCGGTGCCGCGTGCAAGGGCGCGAGCCACCGCGACGCGCTGCTGCTGGCCGCCGGAGAGCTGCGAGGGCTTGCGCCGCTCGAAGTCGGCCAGGCCCACACTCACCAGGCTGTGCCGGACACGCCGCTGAATCTCACCCCGTGACAGTCCGGCCCGCCGGAGCGGGAAGGCGACATTGTCGAACACCGTGAGATGCGGGTAGTTGATGAACTGCTGGTAGACCATGGCGGTATCGCGTCGCCAGACCGGCGTCTTCAGGAAATCGGCTCCCTCCCTGGTCAGGGAGCCGGAGTCCACCCGCTGCAGACCGGCAAGCACCCGCAGCAGCGTCGTCTTTCCGGCCATCGTCCGACCGATGACGGTGTGGAGCCGTCCCGGTAGAAAGGTCGCTGTCACGTTCTTGAGATGGTCGACGCCGTCGACCGACAGGGACAGATCAGTGGCGCTCAGATTCATCGGACCGCTCCCGACAGGTTGCCTTTTGACAGATAGCGCTCCACCCAGAGCGCGAGCAGGATCAGCGGAGCCACGCCGAAGAGCGCGGCGGCGGACAGGGTCCACCAGGGTGGGATCGATGAGTTGAGGGCGACGACCGCTTGGGGCAGAGTCTGGATCTCTGTGAAGGTCAGCCTGAAGGCGAAGAAGAAGTCGTTCCAGCCGAACACCGCGCAGAACATGGCCGCCACGGTCAGCCCTGGCAGGGAGTTCGGCAGGATCGCACGGACGAAGGTCTGGAACGGAGGGCATCCGTCAAGCATGGCCATCTCGTCGATCTCACGCGGGATGCCGTTGAAGAAGTCCACCATCACCCAGACCGCGATCGGCAGCAGCAGGGCGACCGTCACGATGACCAGGCCCAGGATGCTGTCCAGGAGGTTGACCTGCTGCAGGAGGTAGAAGAAGGGGATCACCAGGACGACGGGCGGCATGATCCGCTGTGACACGAAGAAGAAGACGATGTCGCTGTTCTTGATGAAGCCGAGCTTGAACCGGTAGCGGGACAACGCGTAGGCAGCCAGGGAGCCGAGGGCGAGGCTGATGGCAGAAGCCGCGATGGTGATGATGGCGCTGTTGATGAAGGGATGGATCACATCGATACCACCGGCACCACCGAAGATGTTGTGCCAGCCGGTGGCGGTGGGTTCGTACTGCATCCAGGGGATGTAGGTGGCGCCCCCCTGGACCCCGTTGGCGTCCTTGAAGCTGGTCGTCATGGCCCAGAAGAACGGTCCCGCGACGAAGCATGCCCAGAGTCCGATGACGGTGTACTTGAATGCGGGGTAAAGGAGCGATCTCATGAGTCCCCCTTCAGTTTGAGGGCCTTGGTCAGCAAGGCGGCAACGGCCGTGAGCGTGACGATCATCAGGACCAGGTAGGTCAGGGACATTGCGCCGCTGTACCCGGTCTGCTGATCCCTGAGCCCCTGGATGTAGAGGTAGTAGCCCGGAGTCTCCGTGGAGGAGCCCGGCCCTCCGGAGGTGAGCACGTAGACGCTGTCGGAGAGCTTGGACGCCTCGATCAGCCGGATGATGACGGCCGCGACCGACACCGGTGCCATGAGCGGGAAGGTCACTTTCCAGAAGGTGCGCCACGTGTCGGCGCCGTCGATCGCGGCGGCCATGAACGGTTCCTTGGGGAGGCTCAGCAGGCCGGCCAGCAGCAGCAGGAACATGAACGGGGTCCACTGCCAGACCTCGACGGTCATCAGCGCGGCCAGTGCCGGCCCGGACTCGGTGAGCCAAGCGATCTCGGTGAGGCCCAGCCTCCCGAGCAGATCATTCACTGGCCCCAGTGACTCGTGGAAGATCGTCTGCCAGATGGCGGCCATCACGACGGGAGTGGTCATCATGGGGACGAGGAACAGCACCCGCCAAAGCCGTCGGCCGCGTACGTCACGCCAGACCAGCAGGGCCATCCCGAACCCGATGACGTACTGGATCAGGACCGTGCCGCCCGCCAGCAGGACCAGGCGCATGATCGAGGCCCAGAAGCGGCTGTCGCCCAGCATCGTGGCGTAGTTGGCCCCTCCGATGAAGTCCATCTGGGGGCTGCTGACGTTCCAGCCGGAGAAGCTGACACGAATGGTGAACAAGAGCGGGAAGATGATGATCAGCGCGAGCGTGAGCAGTCCGGGGAGCAGGAACATGCTCTTGTGCCGACGCAGGACGTCCATGGTTCTCCTTGCGGAAGTGGGGGAGCGCCCCCCAGGGGGGCCGGCCGGCGTGGCCGGCTCCCCCGGGGGCGTCCTGCGATCGGGTCAGGAGTAGTCGTAGTCCTCGAGGGCCACCACGTTGCGGTAGGCCTTTTGGACCTTGTCCGTGCCGATCTGCTCGGTGGTCTTGGCCCATTCCTCGGCCACGTCGTCCAGCGCCCGCTGCGGAGACTTCTGCCCTGCCAGAGCGGCCGAGACCCCGTTGGCCAGGGCGGACATGTACTGGTTGACGCCGGGTACGCGCAGGTCGAAGAGGCGGTTGGTGCTCTTCTCCATGCCGGAGAGGGTCTGCACGTACGACTTCGCGACGTCCTTGTCCCAGCCCTGCTTCTCCCAGAAGGCCGCATCGAAGTGGGACTCGCGGTACGGGTTGACACCGAAGCGGCCGATGGTCAGGTCCAGGGCGGTGTTGGCCTCGTTGCTGAAGAAGCACAGGTAGTCGAAGGCCATCTGCTGGTTGGGCGCGGCCTTGGCCACCGCCGAGGTCCATCCCCAGGTGAAGTAGGGAGCCTGGTTCGGCGTCTTGTCCCACTTCTCCGTCTTGCGGTTGTAGACCTCCTTGGATCCCGGCAGCGGAGCCGCCTCGACCTTGTTGCGGATCTTGCTGTCCGGTTGCTGGGCCTGGATGAACGCGTCGTCCCACGAATAGGACATCAGCGCCTGGCCGCCTCCGAAGGAGAAGATTTCATCCCCCAGGCCGAAGTTGGCGCCACCGGGTGCCCAGGTCGACTTGGCCTTCACCATGTCTCCCAGGGCGCGGACGAAGCCGGGCGTGTTGATCAGCGGCTTCATGGTGTCGACGTCGAAGAAGACGCCACCCTTGACGTCAGGGTGCTTCACATACGGCGCCGCACGGCTGATAAACGCGGAGAACGTCAGGTCGTCACGCTTGGTCACCTCGGCGCTGCCGAAGTTGCGCTTGCCGTCGCCGTCGACATCCTTGTCGCTGAAGAACTCGGCGACCTCCTGGTATTCGGCCCAGGTCTCGGGGACCCGCAGTTCCTTGCCGGTGGCCTCCTTGTACTCCGCCTGTCGCTTCGGATCCTTCAGGACATCGGTGCGGGCCTTGAGGTAGTGCCGGTCACCGTCGACCGGGTACTGCACCACCTTCCCGTCCCAGGTAGCCACGTCCATGTAGGCCTGCGTGACGTCCTTCATGCCGGGGGTGTCCAGATACTTCTTGGGCACGGGCGCCAGATAAGGAGCCATGTCGCCGATCCACAAGGAGGGGTAGAACATGACGTCATACGCCGGCTGGCTCGCCTGCAAGGGCGTGAGGATCTTCTGGTGCAGTTCCCCGAACGGGACGTTGACCACCTCGACCTTCGCCCCGGTGATCTTCTCGAACTGCTTGGCATGCAGCTGGGTCGGCTCGCCGATGACGGGGACGGCGTGGCTGATGACCTTCAGTGTCTGACCGGAGTAGTCCCTGCGGCTGATGGACTCGTAACTGCAGGGCCCCGGGACGTCCTTCACCTTCGTCTTCGGGTAGTTCTTGCCGTACTCGCTGTAGCTGATCTCCGATCCGGGCTTGAACAGCGCGGCCTTGTCGGGCTTGTTCTCGACCTGGCTCTGGCCGGTGCATCCGGTGGCGGCGAGGGCCGCGACCGCGGTGGCGGCGACCAGGCCCTTCGATCTCTTGCGCATGGGGGCTGCTCCTTCGCCGTCAGGGAATCAAGATCGCTCGGCCGCGTACGGCACCAGCGGACAAGTCGTCGAGGGCGTCCTGGAAGGACGCCAGGGGGTACCGCTGGGTGTGCAGGCTGACCTTGCCCTGGGCCGCCAGGACCATCAGCTCGGCGAGGTCGTTGTAGGACCCCACGAGGTTGCCGATGAAGTTGATCTCCGTGGAGATGACGTCGATCGTCGGGACGTCGAGCTGACCGCCGTAACCGATGACGTAGTAGTTGCCGTTGCGGCGCAGGCAGGCCACGCCCGTCTCGACGGCGCCCCCCTCGCCGACGAAGTCCAGCACCGCTTCCGCCCCGTGCCCTCCGGTCAGCTCCAGGACGCGTTCGGCCTCGGTCCCGTCCGCGAGAAGCGTGTGTTCGGCCCCCAGTTCCTTGGCAAGGGCGAGGGCATCCGGGCTCCGGTCGATGACGATCATCTCGACCGGCGAGAGGGCCCGGAGCACCTGTATGCCGATGTGCCCGAGTCCACCGGCGCCGATCACCACGGCCCGGTCACCAGGGCGCAGGACCCGGGCCGCCTTGGCGACAGCGTGGTACGCCGTGAGCCCGGCATCGGCCAGAGCCGCGACCGAGGCCGGCTCAAGGGAAGGGTCGAGTGCCACGACCGAGCGGGCGGTCGTCTTCAGGTACTCGGCGTAGCCCCCGTGGGTGTCGATCCCCGGGAAGGATGAGTTCATACAGTGCACGTCGTCGCCGGCCCTGCAGGCACGGCACAGACCGCAGGTCACCAGGGGGTGCAGGATGACCGGGTCGCCGACCTTGACGTGCGTGACGGCCTCCCCCACCGCATCCACCCAGCCGGCGTTCTCGTGACCGATGGTGTAGGGCAGGACGACCCCGCTCTTCTCCTTCCACTGTCCTTCGAGGATGTGGAGATCGGTGCGGCAGACCCCCGCACCTCCGACCGTTACGATCACATCCAGTGGACCGGTGATCTGCGGGTCCGGCACATCCACGAGCACTGGCGGCTCGTCGTACTCGATGACCTGCACGGCTTTCATTTGCGGCTCCCCTGCGAGTCGGCGGGTGGCTGGTGCGCCGATTACACAGGCCGCCGCTCGCAGGTCGATGTCTCAGAAGCCGTCCGCGAATGTATCAATGTGATACACGCCATAGGCGTGGGGCCGCCGAGCTGCTCCAATCACTCCACCGAGGATTGTGACGAGCGCCATACGGGAGTGTTAAATGCCCCGACGTCCACCTGGCAGCTCTCTGACAGCAGCCAGAGAGCTGTGTCTGGAAGTCACCAAGGATCCGAGCGTCCGCCCGCTCGTGGTCGCCTCGTGGCAACGTTCGATCGAGCACGAGGTGAAGTCGAGCTGCCTCGACGCTCCGTACCTGGAGAACGCCAATCTGGACAGCCCGCTCGCCCGGGCGGCGCTACCGATCCTGAACAGGCTGCACGAGCAGCTTGCCGACGACCCGGTGTCCACGATGGTCACGAACCGGGACGGCGTGGTGCTGTCCCGAATGGTCTCCCACGAGGGTCTGACGACGCGGCTCAACCGCGTGCACCTGGCCCCGGGCCATGTGTTCTCCGAGCGCTACGTGGGCACCAACGGCATCGGGACCGCGCTGGCCAGCGGCCGACCCGTCATGATCTCCGGAAGCGAGCACTACGTCGAGGCGCTGCGGGACTTCCACTGCGCGGCCGTGCCGATCCTGCATCCCACCCGGCGCACCCTGCTGGGAGCCTTCAATCTGACAACGAGCCTTCAGGGCTCTGCCGGAATGCTCATGGCCTTGGCCCGCTCTGTCGCGGGCCAGATCGAAAGCGAGATCGCCGCGATCAGTTCGCGGCGAGAGCGGGCCCTGTTCCAGGACTACATGGACGCGTGCTCCTCGGTGCGCCCCGGGCCTGTCCTGGCCCTCAATCGTGATGTGGTCATGATGAACGAGCAGCTGAGTACGGCCGTGACCGGACCGGATCACTACGCGCTGATCGACCACGCACGGGAGATCGCCGACGACCCCCGGTTCGAAGGGACTCGTAGTATCGCCCTCCCCTCTGGCCGCGTCGCCGAGCTCCGGGTCAGCCGTAGCCGGCGCGAGGACAGCGACGCGGGCGCCATCTTCCGCGTCCGGGTGATCGGACGTCCCCAGCCCGGGCCGGTCGTCTCCGTCGGAGGTGCGCGGTCGAGCCTGGGGTTGGTGGGCTCGTCCCGGCCATGGCTGCGCGCGGTCGCCGAAAGCGAGGCGGCGTTCATCGCCGGGACCTGGCTTCATCTCGTCGGCGAAGCCGGTGTCGGCAAGAGCACACTGGTCGAATCCCTCCACCGAGCCCACGGTGGCGGCGGCCCGCTCGCGATGGTCGAAGCGCCGCTGTCGGAGTCGCCGCACGCCACGGAGCTCTGGCTGAGCCACATCAACGACCTGCTGGCCGAACCGTCGAACGTGGTCGTCCTGTGCGATGTCCACCTGCTGGGCGACCACGTGCGCAAGCAGCTGAGGAGTCTCCTGGCGCGGCTTGATCGGACCGCCACCGGGCAACTGGTCATGACAAGCCAGCCGTCCATGGTCGGTGCCGACGACCAGCTCGACCGTCTGTGCGGCGCCTCGGTGGAGGTGCCGCCCCTCCGTCATCGCTATGGAGACATCGAGCACCTGGTCCGGTTCTTCCTGCTCAAATATCGGCCGAGCGGAGAGAGCAGTTGTTCCTCGGAGGCGCTTGCCATGCTTCAGCGATGTCCTTGGCCAGAGAATGTCCGGCAGCTCGAGCCGGTGATCCGTGGCTTCGCACGGCGACCATCCGGCCGGATCCTCCGAGTGGAGGATCTCCCGCCGGAATGCCGGGTGTCCTCGCACAGGGTCTTGACCACCATCGAAGCGCTGGAACGTGATGCCATACTGCGTGGGCTGATGGACCGCAACTCCAACGTCCAGCGCACCGCACAGGATCTCGGGATCTCCCGCGCCACCATATACCGCAAGATGCGCCGTTACGGGATCGTCCCGTCGAGCCTCACGTAGCTGGGGTGCGGACCATGGGGAACTGCACATCAGCGCCCACAAGATCAAGCACAAGCCCTCCCTGACCGCGTCGGTGACCAGCGAACTGGTGCCGGTCGACGTCCGGTTGCCCGGCAGCGCGATGCCGACTCCAGCCCAGCGCACCGTAACAACCACCGGTTCCCTTGGGCTCATGGCACTTGGCGACAGCGGTGTACGGCATCGCGGGGGCGCCTGACGGTCGTGGTGCTGGGGGCCGTCCACGGGAACCGTGGGGTGTTGCTGCGAAGCACGTGCGTCAGAATTCCTGATGCGCCCTGGCCCTCCCGGAACGGCGTACCCGGCTGTCCGGCGAGGGAGGAGGCAGGACCGTGGACGTGCTGCAGGAACGCTGCGCCGGCCTGGACATCAGCAAGAAGGACGCCAAGGCGTGCGTTCGCACCCCGAGTGCAAAGCGGCGGGGGTCCTTCACGACCGGGACCACGACGGGATCGACGACGAACGCGGTGCTCGCCCTGCGCGACCACCTGCTTGCCGCGCGGGTGACGCTGGTGGTGATCGAGGCGACCTCGGAATCTTTGAACACAGGCCCTGGCAAAGGGCGTTCAGCGGTGATTCCGGTGGTAACCATTCCGCGGTGGCCCTTCCCTCCACTTGCTACTTGTGAGTAACGTGCACCTGTCCCCCACGACGCACAGACCCTCCAGCACCAGAAGAGCACCTCATGCCATCCGACGCACCATCCCACCCCCACTCGTTCCTGCCGCCCCGGCGGCAGTCCCCGCAGACCCGCAGCACCACCGGCGACGTGCGCCGACTGCGCTCCGCCTACCGGCTGCTGCGCAGCAGCATGACGCTGACCGCGCTCGGCTACTTAGTCCTCTTGCTCCTCCTGTCCGGGTTCGCTCCGGACGTCATGGACACCGAGCTGTTCTTGGGGCTCAACCTCGGTCTCCTCATGGGCCTGCTGCAACTGCCCGTCGCCTTACTGGCGGTCATCGCCTACGAACGACTCGCCCAGCGCAACGTCGACCCGCTTGCCGACGGCGTACGGGCAGCCGCCGCGCAGCAGGACGAGACTGTTGAGGGACGCGGCTGGTGAACACCTTCGACTCCTCCGCCCAGACCCTGTCCCTGGTCATCTTCAGCGCGGTCGTCAGCGTCAGTCTGCTGATGTGCATCATGGCCAGCGCAGAAAGTGAGGACCTCGGCGACTTCTACACCGGCTATCGCAGCCTCTCTCCCGTTCGCAACGGACTCGCCATCGCCGGTGACTACGTCTCAGGCGCCACCATCCTGAACACCATCGGCATCGTCGCACTCACCGGCTACGACGGCCTCACCCTCGCCCTCAGCACCGCGCTGTCCCTGCTGCTACTGATGTTCCTGCTGGCCGAACCTCTCCGCAACGCGGGCAAGTTCACCATGGGCGACGCCCTCGCCCGGCGCTTCCCCAGTCGGCAGGTGCGCATCGTCACCAGCGTCATCACCCTGCTCGCCGTCGTACCGATGATTGTCGTCCAGCTCGCCGGAGCCGGTCATCTCGTCGCCCTCATCCTGGGCTTCTCCGGCGAAGGCGTACGCACCGGGTGCATCACCGTGCTCGGCCTGCTGATGATCGCCTACGCGACCATCGGCGGCATGAAGGGCACCGCCCTCATCCAGATCATCAAGATCGTCGTCCTGACCGGCGCGGTCACCATCGTCGCGTTCCTGGTCATGGACCGGGTCGGCTGGAGCCCCGTCGAGCTGCTCGACCGAGCCAAGCGGGGCAGCGGAGCCGGGATGGCCTTCCTCAGCTCGGGCCTGCAGTTCGGCACCGACACCACAGGACGCCTGGACACCATCAGCGGCATGCTCACCGTGGTCATCGGGGCAGCCGTCCTCCCTCACGTCACCATGCGCATGTACACCGCGAAGAGCGCACCGGACATACGCCGCGCCATGTCCTGGGCGTCAGCCGTGGTGATCTACATCGTGCTGCTCATCGCCGTCATCGGCATCGGCGCCACGGCCTTCATCGGCAGCCGTAAAATCGGTGCCGGGAGCCCGCAGGGCAGCCTCGCCATCCTGCAGATCGGCCAGGCAGTCGTCGAAGGCTCGGGAACCTTCTCCACCCTCGTCTTCAGCGCCGTCGCCACCGCGGTCTTCCTCACCCTGCTCTCGTCCGTGGCGGGGATGACCCTGGCCTGTGCCTCGTCGCTGGCCCACGACTTGTTCGCCCAGGGGCTGCGCGACGGCACGGTCTCCCGGAGCCGTGAAATGGTCACCGCCCGGCTGGCCGGACTCGGCGTGGGGCTGCCCGCCGTGGCTCTCGCGATCGTCGTCCAGGACTGGGCGCTTCAGGCACTGATCACCCTGTCGTTCTGCATCGGCGCCTCGGTCATTTCTCCGGCACTCGTCTACAGCCTCTTCTGGCGCCGCTACACCCGTACCGGCCTGCTCACCACGCTCATCGGCGGCAGTGCCTGCGTCCTGGTGCTCCTGACGTTCTCCACGGTGACATCCGGAGGCCCCAACGCCCTCATCCCCGGCCAGGACTTCAGCTGGTTCCCGCTGCACACCACCGGGCTGGTCTCCATCCCCGTCGGCTTTTTCCTCGGCTGGCTCGGCACCCAACTCAGCGACCGCCGTACCCGGCAACGGGAGCAACAGCAGTTCGAGGCCATTGAACCGCGCATTCTGGCGGGTGCCGACACGCCACCCATGTGAGCGGGCCGTGGGGCTGCCGCGCTGGACAGCCCCCACGGTAACCGGACGTGGTCCAGACGGGACATGGTCCGCGAGTGCCGAATGGGATACCGGCCAGCCGATCCTTCTCCCGGTGTCTCACATCGGCGCTCCTCGCCACTGCCCCGCGCCTGCTGTCGTGGTGAACCAAGGCGCGGCGGCCGAGACCAGCCAGAGGAGGAACAGCCCACCGCCGAGCCGAGTCGTCAGGCGGGGCGGTACGCAACATGGTTGCGTACCGCCCCGCCGCTCAGCGTGTCAGCTCGCCGAGGTGACCTTCACAGGCTCGGTGCCGGTCTCGCTGTGCCGCTCGGCCCAGTTCTCCAGCGCCGTGCGGCAGGCGTGGTCCAGGTGGTGCAGCCCGGACAGGTCCACCTCGATCGGCCGGTCTTGGGGCAGCGTCTCCAGGCTGTCGAGGATCTTCGGCAGGCGCAGGAAAGTCGCGTTGCCCGACAGGTACGCCTGGACGGGGCCGGCGCCCTTGTCGATGACCTCGAGCTTGACGTGCGAGGCTTGCCAGGCGGTCTTGGCGACTGACAGCGCCAGGCCGATCAGCACGCCCTCGAACATGTTGACCGCGACGATCGCTACGGCCGTGACCACCAGGATCAGCGCCTCACCGCGGTGCTCCCGCCACAGCGGCACGATCTGCCGGAACGGAATCAGCTTCCAGCCCGCGTGTACGAGGATGCCGGCGAGGGCGGGCAGCGGGATCAGCGCCAGGGTGGACGGCAGCAATGCCGCGAACAGCAGCAGCCACACGCCGTGCAGCACGCGGGAGGCCTTGGTCTTCGCGCCCGCCTGGACGTTGGCCGAGCTGCGCACGATCACGGCGGTCATCGGCAGCGCGCCGAGCAGCCCGCACAGGGCATTGCCCGTGCCCTGTGCCATGAGCTCCTTGTCGTAAGCGGTGCGCGGCCCCTTGTGCAGCCGGTCCACGGCCGCCGCGCTGAACAGGCTTTCGGCGGAGGCGATCAGCGCGAATGCGAGGATCGTGCCGAAGATGGCGGGGTCGGCCAGCTCGCCGAAGGCGTCGGCCCCGGGCGGCTGGATTGTGCCGAGGAGTCCCTGCATCTGAACCGTGGCGACCGGCAGGCTGAACGCCAGCGAGGCGAGTGTGGCCAGTGCTACCGCCGCCAGGGCGCCCGGCACCGCCTGGGCTCGCTTCGGCATCCGCTTCCACAGCACCATCACGGCGATGGTGCCCGCGCCGACCCCGAGCGAGGCCAGGGCCTCGGTGCTGCCGAGGGCGTGGACGAGCGCCTCCGGCAGCCCCGCGATCTTGTCGATGCCGGACGCCGGGGCCTTCAGCCCCGCCGCCGCGTACAGCTGGCCCGCGATGATCACGAGCCCGATTCCGGCCAGCATGCCCTCGACCACGGAGACCGAGATGGCCCTGAACCAGCGGCCCAGCTTCAGTGCGCCCGTGACGAGCTGGAGCAGTCCGGCGGCCAGCACGATCACGCCGAGCGCAGGCAGCCCGAACTCGCGGACGGCCTCGAAGACCAGCACGGTCAGACCCGCGGCCGGCCCGGACACCTGGAGGCTGCTGCCGGGCATCAACCCCGTGACGATGCCGCCCACGATGCCGGTGACGAGGCCGAGCTCTGCCGGGACGCCGGAGGCGACGGCCACGCCGACGCACAGCGGCAGCGCGACCAGGAAGACGACGAGGGAGGCGGCGAAGTCCTGCTTGAGGTAGGGGAATTTGGTCATAGCAGTCATGGCGCCGCTCACAGGGCCGCGAAGGTGTCGGTGTCCGCGCGGTGTTCGCGTACGGCCCCGGTGTGCACTTCGTAGTACCAGCCGCGCACCCGCAGCCGTCCCTCGGCCAACGCCTTTTCCACACAGGGGTAGGAGCTCAGGCGGAGCAGCTGGGCGAGTACGTGGTGCTGCACGGCCGCGGCGACCGCCGGGTCGCCCGGGTCGGCCGGCGCCGGCTTGTCCGCGGCATGCGCGAGCCAGTCGCGTACGGCAGGGACGGCCTCGAGGTCGTCGCCGCGCACCAGCGCGCCGACGGCACCGCAGTGGGAGTGGCCGCAGACGACGATGTCCTGCACGCCGAGCACCTCCACGGCGTACTCGATGGTGGCGGCCTCGGAGGTGGGGCGCTCGGAGGCGTACGGGGGGACGATGTTGCCCGCGGTGCGCAGCTCGAAGAGCTCGCCGGGGCGGGCGCCCGTGATCAGGGCCGGTACGACCCGGGAGTCGGAGCAGGTGATGAAGAGGACCTGCGGGGACTGGCCCTCGGCGAGCTTGGCGAACTCCTCAGGGCACTGTCCAAACGTGCGGGCGTTGTCGATGAGGGGCTGCATGTGTGGTGATTCCTCCTGGCGCGCCGTGGGGGCGCGTCGGACGGGCAGGACAAACGTGGGGGGTGGGGACTGCTCCGCTGTCAGCAGCGGAAGACCTGGAGTGCGGCCGGGGAGTGGGCTGTCGAAAACCCCGACGAGCCGTGGTGCCCGGCTCTGGGCGGGATCGATTCATCCGCGACGGCCGGGTCCTGCGCCGCCGACAGGGGGCGCTCGGGCGGCTGGGGCACGGAGTCGGCGGCACAGTGCCGGTGGAGGGTGCGCAGGGGGCGGCCCGGGCCGCCGAGGTAGCCGACGTCGCGACAGGTGACGGCTTCGTCGCTCAGCGCCTTCCCAGAGAGCTTGCTTACGGACTGGGCTTTGCCATCAGAGTGGCGGGCCGTGTGCGCGAGTGCGAAGGGCGTCGCGGGTGCCAAGAACGGGAGGGCGAGCAGGACAGCGGCGAGGACCGCAAGCACGGTCCGGGCCGTCACACCTCGGAACATACGCCCTCCAGGAAGTTCACACCTCTTGCTCGCGCCAACGATTGGTCAATGACTGGTCAAGAAACACATTAGCCCGACGAAGTTGTTTGCAGGGTTAACTTAACGTTTCCTGCTGAAGAGAGCCTGAAGAGGCAGGGTTGGTTGGCGTGAACTCGCCCTTTACACATCGGAGTTGCTCGGCTATGGGGCTCGACGAGCCGCCCCGCATCCCGCGCCGGCGCGGTGGGCTGGGAGATCGCCCGGATGTACTTCTTGCGGTAGCCCCTTCAGCATCTCCGTGCTGAACACCTCGTCGAAGGGCAAGCCCGAGGCCAGGACCGGTACTCCACAGTCGGGGAGCCGGTCCGCGGCGAGCCGCAGGGCCTCGACTGGTCCGCACCGGGCACGTCGGTGAGGCACACCCCCTTGATGCCGTCGGTCAACGCGCCGTACCGGATGGCGTGGACCTCAGCGAGGTGGTCCAACAGGTGTGGGAAGCCATCGAGCGAGGCCCTGCGGTGGCATATCCAGCCTTCGTCACCTGCTCGTCGGAGTACGGGGCATGATGGCGGCTCGGGGCTGCACAGCCGAGGTGCTCTCCCATGCGGCGTGCCAGCAGCTCTATCCGCGGCGCAGACCGTCGGGACAGCTGCTCCCGCACCATGACGCAGAAGACCGGCCGGACGGCTCTTCCTGATGGCGATGTCTGAATCTCCCAGCCAGGTGCTCGGGGTGGCCTCGGAGTTGCTCGGCTTGATTCCCCAGGCAAACCCGCGCTGACCTGCGGCCGGGCGTCAGGAGGGAGGGGGCCGCCGTAGCCGCGCCCGGACATGCGCGGGCCCCGGCCCGGATCGAATGACCCTGGGCCGGGCCGGATTCGCCTGCCGATCAGTTGAACGCGGCGGCGAACATGCCGGGCTCGTAGGAGCCTCCCTGCTGGCGCACGATCACGGCGAGCCGGTTGGCCGCGTTGATCAGGGCGACCAAGGAGACCAGCGCGGCGATCTGGTCCTCGTCGTAGTGCTTGCGTACCTGGGCCCAGGTCTCGTCGGACACGCCGTGGTGGGCGTCGGCGAGCCGGGTGCCCTCTTCGGCGAGCGCCAGCGCGGCCCGCTCGGCCTCGGTGAACACGGTGGACTCGCGCCAGGCGGCGACCAGGTTGAGCCGGACCGCGGTTTCACCGGCGGCTGCGGCCTCCTTGGTGTGCATGTCGATGCACCAACCGCAGCCGTTGATCTGGCTGGCGCGCAGCGACACCAGCTCCTGCGTGGACTTCGGCAGCGGCGACTGGTGGATCACCAGGCTGGCGTTGGCGAACCGCTTGGCGAACTTGGCGGCGATCTCGTTGTCGAACATGTTGAATCGGGCGTCCATGACTTCGTCCTCACTCGTGGTGTTGCACTGAACGAACACGAGATGCCGGCGACCCGCTCCTTGTGACGGGGCGGTCGTGTGACGTGCGCCACCGCTCATGGGTGTCACAAAGCTGCGGGGACCGGCGTCTTGTGCGCGTGGCACCGTCGAGAGCGAACAGGCAGGAGCAGCCGGTGAAGAGCGAACACAGCGAGCGCATACAGGACACGGCCGGGCAGCTCCCCGGCGGCGGACGCACGGACCCTGCCACCGAGGCGTTCGTCGCCCACCGCAACCTGCTGTTCACCGTCGCCTACGAGATGCTCGGCTCGGCCGCCGACGCGGAGGACGTCCTGCAGGAGACCTGGCTGCGGTGGGCGGGTGTCGATCTCGGCACGGTGCGGGATCAGCGTGCGTACCTGGTCCGGATCACCACGCGCCAGGCGCTGAGCCGGCTGCGTACACTCGGCCGCCGCAGGGAGTCCTACGTCGGCCCCTGGTTGCCCGAGCCGCTGCTGACCGCGCCCGACGTGGCCGAGGATGTCGAGCTGGCCGACAGCATCTCCTTGGCGATGCTGCTGGTGATGGAGACGCTCACGCCGACCGAGCGGGCCGTGTTCGTGCTGCGCGAGGTGTTCGAGCTCGGGTACGACGAGATCGCCGAAGCCGTCGGCAAGAGCCCGGCCGCGGTCCGCCAGATCGCGCACCGGGCACGGGCACACGTCGCGGCGCGCCGGCCGCGCGGGATCGTTTCCCCGACCGAGACCCGAGAGGCGCTCGATGCGTTCCAACGGGCGGCCGAAACGGGCGATCTGCAGAGCCTGCTCGACATCCTCGCGCCGGATGTCGTCTTCCTGGGTGACGGTGGCGGAGTCAAGCAGGCCGTCCTGCGGCCCATCGTGGGGGCCGACAAGGTGGCCCGCCTGCTGGCCGCCGGGCTGGGCAGGATCACCGCAGCGTCGCTGCAGCCAGCACAGGTCAATGCCTGCCCGGCGCTGATTCTCCGGCTCAACGGCGCGATCGACACCGTCGTGGCGGTGCGCATCGACGATGGCCTCATCACCGGGCTCTACGCCGTGCGCAATCCCGAGAAACTGTCGCACATGCAGCGGGAGACCGCCCTGCGCCGCTGAGCCCGGGGCCTCGGAAAACGAACACAACCGGTTGTGGTGCTCATTGTTCGTGCAGCGGTCGACCGCAAGAACGCCGCACGCCGAAGACACACCGCGGCTTCCCGCTACTCCAGTCAGTCATACGCGTTCGGCGGAAGCCCGGAGTCCAATCCAGTGACTCTCAGCCACGACTTACCCCGTGACTCTCATGTGCCGCGGTCACCGGCTTACGCTCCGCTGGACCGTGGTGATCAGTACAGGTAAGGGGCATCGTGCAGAACCATACGTTCGCGATCGATATCGGAGCCATCCGGCTGGAGACGTTGCAGAGCGTCTCCGGCCTGACGTACGGCCAAGACGTCATCGAAGTGAAGCAGATGACGCCTGACGGAGAGCCGGTGTTCCGCAAGCAGCCTGGCTCCGTCCAGTCCGGGGAGGTGACCATCACCCGAGGCATGGACAAGAGCGAAGCATTCACCAACTGGATCAAGCAGACCAGGCAGAAGCACGACTTCGATAGCTCCGTGCAGAACGTGACCATCGCGCTGCTCGACGCTCAGCAGAGCACGGTCCGTCGCTATCACCTCGTCGGGTCCTGGGCTTCGGGCACCGGCATCGAGACGGTGACCATCCAGTTCGATGACATGGTCATCGAGTAGGAACGCGGCCTGCAGAGGAGCGTCCTCTGAAACAATTGGGCCGAGCTTTCGCGCCGGCGAGAGCTTTGGAGGAGTTGGACCGGTGGCGGGCGGCCTGCGGCGCCGATCTCGTGGAGTACGAGTCGCGGGAGGTTCCCAACGCCCTCAACCCGGCGCAGAAGGCCATGCTCGTGCGGCAGGCCCGCCAATCGGTCGAGGGCAAAACGCTCGCCGAGGTCGAGGAGGCACGGGAGGGCACCCGTCGGGTGTACCGGCTCGTGTCCGAGGTGGTGCTGGACGAGGGGGACCAGGCCCGCCTGGAGGACGGCGTCGTCAAGCTCGACACCCGCGGTGGACCGGCTCGGTCATCTCCGCATCGGTCACAGTGGCGTCGGTGGTCGCGATGTTGGTGATGAAGCGCAGTGGGCCGGCCGTAGCCGATCCGGAACTCGCCGACCAATTCCCGGCACCGTGTCAACCGCTGCTTGCATCGACTCCAGTCAGCGACTTGGCCGGCACCGCTGGACCATCGAACGCACCAAGGCCGACAGGACCGCTCCGCGAGCGTGGCGATCAGCGGACCTTATGGGGACTGTTGATCCTGGACACCTTCGGCTCGGGAGCCGTGCGAATTCCCAGAATCGAGGCCGCTGCGCCGAGCACCAGGCCCGCGACGACCCCGGCGTCCATGGACGCGTTGCCGAGCGGCCATGACATCAATGCCGCGGTGGAGGGGACGAGGCAGAAGACCGTACTGGTTCTGGCGGCCCCCGCACGGCGTACCGATTCCAGTTGCAGCCGGGTGCCGACGATGGAATTCACCACTACGAGCCACAGCGAGACCCAAGCGGCCGCCTGCCAGTCGAGCACGGGCCGGGATTCCCATGCGGCCAGTACGAGCAAGGGAGGTACGGCCGCGCTCAGTTGGACGGCGGCGGCCGCCCTGAGATCCACGGCTGTGCAGTAACGCTGGTGCCACACCGCACCGGAGACCAGGCCACACAGGCCAACCAGCGTCAGTGCACTGCCCGTATCGAGACCGTTGGCCTCCAGCAACCGGTTGCCCAGCGCACAGACGACGGCCAGCGCGCCCAGCACCAGCCCGAGCACCTGCCTTGCGTGGAGACGCTCGCGGAACACGGCGCCCGCCAAGGCGGCGGTCAGGACAGGGTGGAGACCGAACACGAGCGCTGAAACGGCCGGAGGCACACCAACAGCCAGACCGCCGTAGAGACCGGCGAAGTGCACACAGTGCGCGAGTACGCCCACCATCATGGTGTGCAGGAGAAGCCGCCCTCTGGGCCAGCGCGCCCGTACCACAACAGCGATGCACACCATCAGGGCAGCCGCCAGCGCTATGCGAAAGGCCGTGAGGAGGAAGGGCGGGGCGGCGCCCACCCCGATCGATCCGACGGGGTAACCGGAGGCTGAAGCCAGCACGATGCCGGCTGCGAGTCCGGGGGTTATGCCTGGTCCGCCCAGGTTCGCGCGAGGTGGCCGTCGCCCCGGCTGAGGGATTTTCACTTTCGGCCTTTCACACCGCCGCGAGCATGGCTTCGTGAGGCGTCATGCCGTTGACGCCGGCCGAGTCGACACAGCGCCGGACCCAGTGCCTGATGACCGTTCCGACCACGTCGTGCGCCAGGGGCTTGTCGAACAGTTCTCCGGGGCGGTCCTGGCGGGAGAACCATTCCAGCCGGGACGTGAGCGCACCGCCCAGCGTCAGCACCTGGCCTGGGAGTGCCAGGACGTCCCGCGCCGCCACGCGGCCCATGAGGTCGTGCCCGGCGGCACCGGCGGGTACCGAGTGGTTGTGCGCCAGGAGCAGCAGCGTGCCGGGCCGGAGCGCCTCGATGTCGGAGTTCTCCAGCTCGTTGCCCCAGGTGTTCGCGATGATGGAGCCGCCGCGCCCCAAGCACTGGGGGGTGAAAGTGCCCGGTCTGGAGGGCAGGACGGGGTAGCCGTCCTGGACCGTGGCGTCCGGTGCGTAGGCGATGTCGGACACTGCTACGCCCTCAAACCGGGACCTCTTCACATAGGTGAAGAAGTCGCTGCCCATGGCTCCGTCGGACCCGATGGCGGTGATGGGTCCGTGCGGGGTGGGCTTGAGTTCCTCAAAGGCGGCGATCACACCGGTCGTCGAGAAGGAGGACTTGCCTCCGCAGCCGCCGACCTCTCGCCGGACCCCGAGGACGTGGGGCGTGTGCTCCAGGAGGATGTCGGCCAGGCCTGCGAACCGTCCGAAGTCGGGCGTGAGTTTGACCTTTCCCCCCATCTCATTGAGGAACGCGCCGATCCCCGCGAAAATCGGCTCGATTGTGCTCCTGAAGTCCACGTCGAGGGGGTCGGCGAGTACGCGGTCGATATCCGCGTCCCGCGGTCTGATGATGCACCTGCCGCCGCCGACGCGACTGCGCAGGAAGCCGCGCGGAAAGCGGTCGCTGATTCCGTTGAGAATCCCTTCTTCGAGGGCGATGTTGATGAGGGTGTTCTTTAATTGGCTTTCATCGAGCGCTAAACGCTGAAGGGCGACGACCGCGTCCTCGTCGGAGGTGGTCGCCGGGACCATTCGACTGCCGCCATAGGCGTAGTCGGTGTCGTGCTGGTCGTCCCACGCCACCCAGGCGTCACCCGTGGACGTTTCGATTCTGTGAAATGAAACCGAGTCCGAGCTGTTCGACATTTCTCCCCCATGGCGCTGTTTTGTGGTTTGACAGTCTGCACGAGCCGCATGACCCACGCAACGAACGCCTTGCCCCGTTATGCGGCATTCCCCCTCTGGTTCCCGTTTTTAAAATACGCGGCCTTGGCGGAAAACGTGCTGGAGAATCATTGATTCCGAATTTCCCGTCTCGTGACCAGGGAAATGAGAGGCGCCTCGGGAAAATTTGAGGCCATCGTCTGGCCGTAAATAACGGACGATCGACGGGACCGCCGCTCAGCGACGGAAAGCGGCCCGCCTGTCGGCGGCATCCACTGAAGTCGCCCTGGCTCCGCCACGGTCACTTTCCCGGTGGTCAGTTGGTTGTCGAAAAGCCGCAGGAACGTGAGCCGCCTCTGGCTGACGGTGGTCCATCGGAAGGTGCCTGCCTTCACTATCGTCTCGAGGTACCCCTTCTGGAGAGGGCCAACTCGGCGACCTCGGCGACCTCGGCACCGTTGGCAGCGTCCCGTCCTGCTCGGGTGAGGGGTGCCGGAACTGCTCGGGAAGGGCCCCGATCGCCCTGCGGATGGGTCCGATGATGGGCCATCCGACGGAGAAGCAGGTGTGGACCCCCGCGGTCCCGCAGGGCTCGCAGGTGCGTCAGGAACGCCTTTGCGTCGCTGGCGGTGTCCGTGCGGATGAGAACCGGGGTGCCGTGGCCGTGGGTGTGGGGGATCTGGGCGAGCGCGGTGTCGAGGACGGCGATGTTCGCCAGTGTTGTCCAGGGAGCACAGCATCGGGTGTCGTTCGTAGCGGCCGACGATGCGCCGGGCGTGCATGATCCGGCCAACGTTCACTCGAGGATGTCCACCACCGCCCACAGCAGGTCCTCGGAGAGCGCGAGCACATGGTGATGAGCTCTAGCGGAACGTGAGCGACCCGCCGCACCATGCCACAGTTTGCCCTCAAGTATCCAATTTGCGCACTCAATTCAGACACATTCAAGAACTGTCGGGCGAACCTGTCACCTGCAATGGGGCGAGCGCCGCCGAACAGTCGCCACCAATTCCACTGCCCCACCGCATTCGACCGGCACGGCTTCCGGGGCGTGTGGCGGCTCCAGGCCCTCCAGCCGGGCTGCCACGACCTGTTCCAGGGCGTGTCGGTATGCGTCGTGCCGGTCCTTCGAGGCGGAAGCCCTCGGTGACCGCGTCCATCTGGGGCTCCGGCCCGGGGCGGGTGCCTGGTCATGAAGGATGTTGCAGCGAGACCCCGCATCCCGCGCGGTAACAGCTGTTACCATCAGGCTATGGCTAAGACACAGCTCGGCGCCCGGGTCGACGACGAAATCGTGGAGCTCGCCAGGGCGCGCGCGAGGGAACTCCAGATCCCGATTGGGGACTACCTGGCCCGGCTGGTGCTGGACGATGTCAGCGGCCTGCGTGCCCGCGGCCTGGACGCGGCCCGTCGCTTCCTCGACGAGCACCAGAGCGTCTTCGACGACGTCGAGAATGCCCCGCAGCCCGGACCCGGAGCGCACGCCGCGTAATGGACCTGCACATCGACGTCCCCTGGATCCTGCAGGTCGCCGAAATCGCCGGAGCGGGCGACCCCGCGCCCGACGACTACGGAATCCCCATCGCTGCCGTCGCCTGCCACAAGGCCGAACTCCTCGGGCAGCCCGTCTACGACGGCCCCTACGCCCGCGCCGCCGCCCTCATGCACATCCTGGGCCGCTGCCGCTGGCTGGAACGCTCCAACATGGCCGTCGCCGCCGCGACCGGCGTCATGTACCTGGAAGTCTCCGGCATCCCCGTCAAACCCACCCGCGACGACGCTGTCGCCCTGCGCGACCTGCTGCGCGACCCGGCCTGCACCGCCGCGAAGATCGCGGCCCTGCTGCGGACGTGGCCCTCGACCACCTGACGGCCCACGGCGCTTCCACAGCAAGCTCGCGGACCTGGATCTGACGACTGGAGGCTGCAGGACTGGGCGAGGGCGTCGGCGCGCGGCGCGGCCCTCGGGCAACCCGCCGAGACCCCGGGCAACGCGCCGACCCCACCGGGCACGACGACGGGGCCGCTGCCCTGGGCCGGCTCCACCGCGTTGATCCGCATGCCCGGGAACGCCTTCACGCACCGCACAGTGAGCATGTCGACCGCGGTCTTCGACGCCGGGGGGCGGCCCCCGGGTATGCGTACGTCGGTGTGCCCTGAGCGGTGACCCGGGCCATTGAGGCCAGGCCGCCGTCGACGTTGACCAGACCGGGTCGGCGGATCGCTGCAGCAGAGTGACCTGCGCAGCCCGCGCAAGTGGTGCTGGCCTGACTTCGTGATGTGGGTGATCCCGCACCCGCCGCGCAGCCGGGCCCGTTCGTGTGGGTCATGTCCGAGGGCGAAGAGCAGGAGGGCGGCGGCGTGGTCGACGTGTTCACGGACGAGGGACTCGCGCTTGCCGAATTCGCTGCCGAGGCGGAAGGGGCTTTCCCCGGCCGAGACGGCCGAGGAGCGGCCCGAGTGCCATGCGCTGTGCCTGACGGCAGACGGACTCTTCCTGGAGCTGGTTCGCCACCCGGTCCCGTGCCGGCCGCTGAGCGCGCCCCCGGTGCGCCGCGAGCGAGCACCAAAGTCGCTGGCGGCCTCCTGAAGCTCGATCCGGAGACAAACAAGCCGCAGGCCAAGGAGCAGGCTGAGCGCAAAAGCGGCCAACTGGCGCGCGCATTGGCCAAGTAGGGCGCTCAGCGTGCGACACGAGGTCGCACCAGGTAAGTAAGGACAGCCGTACGAAGGAGGGTTGAGGAGGCTGGACTTCGGGCCAGTGTCCAGGGCTCGTCCCCGCGCTCCCATGCGTCGCTGGTGACGGCGGGGTGTGAAGCGGAGCGCTCAAGCCCAGGAGCGTCCCGGCCATCGGGGTGCAACGGGCCAGAGAATCCACGATGGCCGGTTCTTTCGGTTGGTGGGCAACATGCTCACCGCTGGATATTTGGAGGACTGGAGTTGGTACGCCACGCTGAGCGGTGCGCCGCAAGGCGGGGTGGCAAGCCCGACGCTCTGACAAGACGAGTCTTCTCCTGGCGGTGTCGCAGCAGGGGCTTTGTCCTCTCTGCAAGCAGACGCTGATCGTCGGAGCCGAGTACGAACCGGACAAGCGTGCAGCTCACCGCCGACCACGAGATAATGGTGTCGGGAAGACCATCGGGATCGCGGCCCTCCAGTAACTTGATGCCTTTGCTGGTTCCGCGACCCACGTAAGCGCCGCGTTCCCTGGCACCTCGCTGCCGTCCGGGTCGTGGGCGTCACCTGCGCCACTGCACGCCAATACCGTCCCGGCGCATCGAGCAGTCCCCGGCTTGGCGTAGGTACGCGCTCCCCGGCGTATACGGTCCGGCCGGGCCGCCCGAACGGGCCGTACTGAGCTGGAATCCGTTCGGTTGGCAGTGCCCGTTGGCGCCTTCAACGGGATTCACGCGCGAAGCTGCCCAGCAGTGACGCGAGGCGGGGCGACCAGAGAGGTGGATGCTGATCATGGCTGAACCAACCGTCATTCTCGTTCACGGAGCGTTTGCGGACGTGGCGTCGGCATCTCGCAGGGCATCCGCGACGCCTTCTGGTGGCAAGGCGTTCAGTCGGGCCACCGGGGCGCCTACGAGTGCATCGCCGCGTTCTCCGCCACCGACGTCCGCGCTGACCTTGACGCGGTGGATGTGCCCACGCTGGTCATTCACGGCGATGACGACCAGGTGGTCCCGTTCGAGGTGGGCGGCAAGGCGTTCGGCGGCCCGGATCAAGAACGCAACGCTCGAGTGGCGCACCTGCCCGGCAGAGCGTGCCGTCCTGTATCTCGCCACCGCCGGCAACGTCATCCCGCCGGTCCTGCGGCGCTTCATGGCCTAGCGGGCCGGCAGCGCGACCGTCGAGGTCAAGGGCGCCTCGCACGTCGTGACGATGTCCCGCCCGGACGCCGTGGTCCGCCAGATCGAGGCCGCGTACCGTCACCCGCTGATCCGACGGAACTCCCGGAAGGAGCAGTCCTCTGATGAGCACTGCGGACACCATCGTCCTGATCCACGGCTTCTGGGTCACACCCCGGAGCTGGGAGCACTGGATCGCCCACTACGAAAAGCGCGGCTACCGCGTTCTCGCGCCCGCCTACCCGGGCTTCGAGGTGGAGGTCGAGTCACTCAACGCCGATCCGACGCCCATCGAACGGCTCACCGTCGCGCAGGTCGTCGAGAGCTTGGAAACCCTGGTCCGCGGACTGGACAAGCCGCCGATCCTCATCGGCCACTCCGCCGGCGGCGTCTTCGTGCAGCTCCTGCTCGACCACGGTCTGGGCGCGGCGGGGGTGGCGATCTGCTCCGCCGCCACCGAGGGGGTCGCCGTGGTGCCGCTGACCCAGATCAAGTCGGCCTTCCCGGTGCTGAAGAACCCAGCCAACCGGCACCGGGCGGTCGGCCTGAGCGCCGAGCAGTGGCACTACACCTTCGCCAACACGTTCTCCCAGGAGGAGTCCCGGACGCTGTACGAGCGCTATGCCGTCCCGGCCTCCGGCGGCATCTTCTGGGACAGCGCCCTGGCCACCCTGCGCCCTGGCCACCAGAGCACATACGTCGACTACCACAATGACGACCGCGCGCCGCTGCTGTTCGTCTCCGGCGAGAAGGACCATCTCATGCCGCCGAAGGTTCAGCAGTCCAACGCCCGGCACTACACATCGGACACGGTCACCGAGATCAAGGAGTTCCCGGGCCGCCCGCACCTGCTGCCGGCAGCACCCGGCTGGGAGGAGGTCGCCGACTACGCCCTCGACTGGGCCGCCTCGCACGCCCGGTAGGCCACAGGTCCGGGGCGGCGGGCCCAGTCGTATCCCTTGTCGGCGTGCGGTCCGCTCCTCCTCGTACCAGCTCGAGCAGCGACGCGCGCACGCTCTTGGGGTCCCACTTCTTCTGGCCCCAGAGCCGCTTGAGCACGGGCTCGATGCGATCGGCTTCCTTCTGCGTGTCCTTCGCGCTGGCGGGGGACAGTGAAGTACGCCGAGTTCGACGGGGACTTCATCGCCGAGTTCACCTCGGTCGCCACCGGCGAGAACCTGTCCAAGGACGTGCTGCGGCGCCGGCATGATCAGGCTCTACCGAGCTCCGTGGACGACGGTGCCGTTCCGCAGATCGTCATGCTCCTTGCCCGACCGGCGCCGAACTGCCCAGCTCCGTCGGGAGGGCGACGCCGGTGTCGATCTACCACGGCGTCATTCAGTCGAGCGACGCCGTGTGACTGGGCCGGGGGTGTGATTCACGCTGGGTCAGGAGGCTGGCGAGCAGGCTCAGGTTTTCGGCGGCGTCGCTGTTCGGTGCGGCGGTGTAGGCCATGAGCACCACTCCGGTACGGCCCGGGAGGGCGTAGGCATCCCAGTCGAGGGTGAATGCTCCGACCATCGGATGGACAAAGTGCTGGGTTCCGCGCTGCCGTTCGCGGACGTCGTGCCGGGCCCACATGCGGCGGAAGTCCTGGCTGTGAACCCCGAGTTCGCCGACAAGTTCCCGTGCACGGGGATGATCCGGGTCGGCGGCTACGGCGGCGCGCAGCATGCCGACCGATTCCGCCGCGCTCGACTCCCACTGCGTGCACATGGTGCGGGCGCTGGGGTAGTAGAAGAACAGCCGCAGAAGGTTGCGTTCGTGCGGCGAAAGATTGTCCAAGTCGCCGAAGAGCGTGCCTGCCACGTGGTTCCACGCGAGTACGTCGAGGTGGCGTCCGAGGACGAGAGCCGGCGTGGTCATGGTGTCCAGCAGCCGAAGGGTGGTCTCCGGAACGCGCTCGGGCCGGCGGTTGCGGCGGCGTCGCTGAGCCGGGCGCCGGGCGGCGCGGGCGAGGGTGTAGAGGTGGCGGGCCTCTTCGGCCGACAGCATCAGCGCGCGGGCCAGAGCGTCCAGGACCGCGTCGGAGGGGCGTATGTCCCGTCCCTGCTCCATGCGCTGGTAGTAGTCGGTGCTCACGCCGGCCAGCAGGGCCAGCTCTTCGCGCCTCAGCCCGGTCACCTTGCGGCGTGGGCCGGGTTCGAGCCCTACGTCCTCAGGGCGTAGCCGACTGCGCCGGGTCCGGAGGAAGTCCGCGAGTTCGCGCGAATAGCTGTCGTCCATGGTGTCCATTGTCCAGTCTGTCGCGCTGGTCCGGGTGGGTCTGCCAGTCCTAGGGAAACCCGAACGCCCCAGATCAGCGGCGACGAGGCGACAGTGAAGGCCGGACCGCGATCTGCGGCTCCGCTCAATCAGGAAAACAACGACCCCGGCAAATCTGCTGATGGCTGACGCGTGGCCACTATCGGTGCGGGGTCCGCCCCTGCGGGCGAGATGGAGGAGACACAATGCGACGGTGGGTACTCAAGCCCGGAAGGTCCGGCACGGACGCGCTGGCTCTCGAGCAGGCGCCGATTCCCGAGCCGGGCCCCGGCCAGGTGCGTATCGCGATGAAGGCAGCGTCACTGAACTACCGCGACCTGATCATCGCCAACGGCGGCTACGGCCAGTCCGTTGCCGCCGACACTGTAGCCGTTTCGGACGGAGCCGGCGTCATAGACGCTCTGGGTGAGGGCGTCGCTACCTGGACGGTCGGCGATCGTGTTGCCGGCCTGTATTTCGGGGGGTGGGTCGACGGCCCGCCGAAGCCGGGCATGGGCTTCGGTCTCGGTTCGCCCGGCGAGGACGGCGTTCTCGCCGAGTACGTCGTCCTGGACGCGGATCGGGTGGCCCGCATTCCGCGGTCCCTGGACTTCGTGCAGGCATCGACGCTGCCGTGCGCCGCGCTGACCGCCTGGAGCGCCCTGACCGCGGAGCATCCGGTGCGGGCAGGCCATCGGGTACTTGTCCTGGGAACCGGAGGTGTGTCCACGTTCGCCTTGGTCCTGGCCCGTTCCCTCGGGGCCGAGGTGATCGCGACGACGAGCCGGGAGTCGAAGGTCAGCCGCCTTCGGGATCTAGGGGCCGCCGAGGTCATCAACTACCGCTCGACCCAGAACTGGGGCGAGGTCACCTTCAGCAGGACAGGCGGCGTGAACAAGGTCATCAACGCAGCCGGCGGGGACGCGATGACCCAGTCGATCATGGCGGTCGGGCACGGCGGAGAGATCGCGGTCATGGGCCTCTTCTCGGCTGGGGACGCTGCGCCTCCGCTGCCGGTTCTGATGGCCAAGGGCGCATCCATCCGCGGTACCTCCGTGGGCAGTGCGAGCGCATTTGCCTCGCTCGTCGACTTCATCGACGCGAAGGGTCTCGTGCCGCCGGTCCATCGCCGGTTCGCCTTCGATGACGCCAGGCAAGCGTATGAGGCCCAGGCCGCACCGGACTTGTTCGGCAAGATCGTCATCGAGGTCGCGCCATGACAGCGGGCGACTTCGACGGCAAGAACGTCCTCGTCACCGGAGGCGGCAGCGGCATAGGTCTGGCCACCGCGCAGCTTCTCGCCCAACGCGGCGCCACGGTAGTCATCACCGGCCGTCGCCGCGCCCGGTTGGACGCTGCGGTTGCCACGTTGGCCCTAGACGATGTCCTACGTGGTGATCGGTCGTTGGGCTGTTCATGGGGCGGGACACGTGGAGTTGGATTGTTCCGGACGGCTTGTGGGAGCTCGCCAGGCCGTTGATTCCGGAGGACCGGGTGCGGCCGCAGGACGGCGGGGGCCCAGAACACGCCTGATGAGACGGTGTTCGCAGCGATCCTTTATGTGCTGCTCGGCGGCTGCGCCTGGCGTGCTCTGCCGCCGTGCTTCGGCATATCAAAGTCGACGGCTCACCGCCGGTTCATGATCTGGTCGAGGGCAGGGGTCTGGGGCCGGCTCCACGAAGCGGTTCTGACACCAACTCGACGACGCGGGTCTCATCGATGTCTCCCGCGTCGTCCTCGACTCCGCTCACGTGCGCGCTGAAAAGGGGGCGAACACACAGATCCGAGCCCCGTGGACCGAGATAAGCCGGGATCCAAGATGCACGTCCTGTCGGACGCGAACGGACTGCCCCTGGTCGTCGGTGTCTCCGTCGCCAACGTCCACGACAGCGAAGGCCTGAAGCCCATGGTGGAGGGTCACCCAACGAGACACGACCCCCTGGGCTGCCGCCACTTCAAGCCGCAGCGTCTGCATGCAGACAAGGCCTACGACATCCCCCACCTGCGGACATGGTTACGGGGCAAGCGCATTGGCGTGCGCATCGCCCGCAAAGGCATCGAGTCCAGCGAACGGTTGGGCCGCCGCCGTTGGGTGATCGAGCGGACCATCTCGTGGCTGTCCGGATACCGCAGGCTCAGTCCGCGCTACGAACGCCTTCCCCGAAACTACCTGGCCTATCTCGGTCTCGCGGCGGCCCTGTGCTGCTACCAGCGACTTCTCCGCCTCACCACATAGGACACCGTCTGGGCAATTCGGTACCTGCTGACGTTACTGACGCGGACGACCTCGACCGGTTGTTACGGCTGGGGCCGGTGAGCGAGGAGCGGCAAGAGGACCCGGTCGGTGATGGCTTCGAAGTCGGAGACTTCCAGCGGCCGGTTCTGGAGTACGGGGAGGTAGCCGAGGAGCGCGATGACGGTGGCGGAGGACATCGCGTCTGGCGGTGTGCCAGGCAGGGCGTCACCGTGCTGGCGGGCTCGTGCGACTGCTGCCGCGATGGCCTGGTCGACGGCGGCGACGAGACGGTCGCGCAGGGAGCCGGCGAGTTCGGGGTGGTGTGCGGCTGCCGCGAGACCAGCTGTGATCAGCCGGTGACGGTCAGGCGTGAGGCAGCCGGTGACCCGGATGAGCGTGCGGACCAGGTCATCGCGGAGCGGGACGGCCTGGCCGGGGGGCTCGGTGCCGCCGGGGTCGGCGAATCCGACCGTCTCCAGGGCGTCGGCGACCAGGTCGGCGCGTGAGGCCCACCGCCGGTAGACGGTGGCTTTCCCGACCTGGGCGCGAGCGGCGATCTTCTCCATGGTCAGAGACTCGTAGCCGCCCTCGGAGAGCAGGGTGAGGGCGGCGTCCGTGATGCGGCCGTCCCGGGTGGCGTCGCGAGCGGGGCCGGCCGAGCCCGCAGGCCGCTGCCGGGGGGAGGGACGGGGCGCTGTGTGCATACTGGGACTCTACCGTATCGAGTCGCTACCGTTCTTAGTTGGTGAACGGTACGCGACGACCACACGCCCCGTGGAGAGACTCATGAGCATGACCGTTCTGGTGACCGGAGCCAACGGCGACCAAGGAGGCCACGCCGCCCGGCAGCTCCTTGAGCGCGGCCACCGGGTCACGGCACTGGTGACCGACCCGGGCAAGCCCAGCGCCCGAGCCCTGGCCGAGGCCGGCGCCCAGGTGGTTCGCGGTGATCTCGCCGACCCGGACGCCGTCCACCGCGTGGTGGACGGCGCGGACGCCGTCTTCGCCGTGCCGCTGGGCGGCCCCGGCGAGGACGAGAAGGCCCGCAACGGCCGGCTGCTCATCGAAGCGGCACGCGAGAGCGGCGTTCGGCACTTCGTCCAGTCCTCCGTCGCCGCCCTGCCCGCTCACCGCGAGTTCCCCGACTCCGGCACCGGATTCAGCTTCGAGCCCTACACCCGTGCGCGCCTGGACCTGGAAGAGAGGGTGCGGGCGGCCGGGTTCACGTACTGGACGATCCTTCAGCCGGTGGCGTTCATGGACAACTTCGCGGGCGCCAAGGCGCAGCACATGTATCCCGGGATGAGCTCAGGCCGCCTGGACTCCGTGCGACCCGCTGATGCCCCCGCCCAGCACATCGCCTCCCGCGATGTGGCGGCCTTCGCCGTGGCCGCCGTCAACGACCCGGAACGCTTCAGCCACCACAGCATCGAGCTGGCCTCGCAGGCCCTGACCATGGACGAGATCGCCGCAGTACTGAGTGAGGAGACCGGCCGCCCCTACACCTACAGCGCCCTCACCCGGGCCGAGGCCCAGGGCGCGGGCATCGCCGCGGGCGTCGTGCACAGCCAGCTGTGGGACACCCGGATCGGCTACAACGCCCCCCTCGGGGACGACCTGGAAAAGCGCTGGGGCATCCGCCCCATCACCTTCCGCCAGTGGGCCCGGAAAAACCGGGAAGCGATCCCGGGCCTCCACCGCCTCTGAGATCATCGACACCCCCGCGGAGGCGTACGGCAAGACGAAGGCCCGGACGGCCCGCGGGCCGGTGACGGGAGGCGAGATCGTCTCGAAGCACCGCCGAAGAGACCGGTGCGTTGCCGGGCGGGCTGCCTGCTGGGGTGCTATTCGGTCTGGGGCTCAGACCCATGCCGTCCGCGATCCTGCTCATCTCCTCGGCCGAGCCGGCCCGCCACGACCGAGGGGGTGTGTCAGCCTTCGTCCTCGCTGTCCTCGCCGTCCTCGGTGGCGTGGGGTCGCGGAAGGGGCGGAGGCCCTGGCCGGGACCACTGTCCTGGATGTTGAACTGGTAGCGGCCCAGGAAGTTGATGTGCCGGTCCTTGAGCGGGGGGAGCCTGACGACGCCGCGGTGCAGCTGGGACCGCCCGGCCCTGTCCGGTGCGCAACCTTTCCCAGGGACGGCCCAGCAGTCCGGGCAGGTACGGTGTCCGGCCGCCTCGCGGACGGCTGGTGCCACGGCTCGAGTCACGGGCACAGTCTCCCCTGCGCTGCCTCACGGTTCCGACTCCCCGGCCCTACCTGACAAGGTCGTGGCTCAGCGGACGGTCAGCGAGCAGCGCCGTGCGGGCGATGAGGTCTGCCACCTGCCGTCGGGCGCGGTGACCGTGGGGCCGCTTGGGAGGGCAACGTAACTCGTTCTGGAGCGACAACCATAGGAGCTCTACCAGGAGTAGAGTCGCGGTATGAGCGATGCACCCGACACCAGCATCAAAGTCTCCAAGGCCGCTCGCGAGCGCCTCGGGATACTGGCTACCGAGCGCGGAACCACCATCCGTGGCCTCGTCGAAGAGCTCGCAGGAGCACAGCCCACCCAGGCCGAGCTCGAAGCCCGCGGAGAAGCCGCCCGCGCCTACCTGCGTGAGCACATGAGCATCGAGGTCACCGAGGAAGACCTGGCCGCCGGCGACCGGCTGGTGCAGGCGATGGCCGCCCGCGCCGCGCAGCAGGGCGGAGCCGCTGCGTGATCCCGTTCTTACTGGATCACACCGCGCTGCTGGCCCTCGGCGCCGGACACCGGCAACTCTCCGGACTCATCGTCCGCACCGCCCAGGGACGCAGCATCGGCCAGGTGCCGGCACTCTCCCTCGCCGCAGCGGAAGCCGAGCGCAGGGGACTCGGCGAGCAGGTAGCAAGCCTGCCCGGCCTCGAGGTGGAACCCGTCGACCTCATGGCCGCCCTCGACGCCGGCGCCCTGATCGGATCCGGCGTCGACTGGCGCATCACCCACGCCGTACACCTGGCCCGCCCCTCGGCCGAGTGGCCACGCGGACGCTTCGTCCTCTCTCTCCAGCCCGAGCTGTACGAGCGTACCGGCGTCGAACCGATCAATCCCGAAACCCTTTGACCCACCCACGCCACGGGCACACGCTCATCACCCGTACCCCTACTGCCGACCCGACCGCGTCGGCGCCGACCTCCCGGTCACCGAGGTAGCAATACAGGGCACTGTGCGGGCCCGGGCGTGGCTGGTGTCGGCGGCTGCCAACCGTCTTCGGCACCTTGGCGCACCGTCGCTTAGCCAAGACGATGTCCTATGCGGTGAGGCGGAGAATTCTTCATGACACGCGTGCAGCGGCCGGGCGTGCCGCGGAGCCGTCCCGGTTCCCTGGACCGATCTGTTCGCCGAGGGCCTGGCGGGCATCCTTGAGCCGCGCGGCGGGGCCTCCGACTCACGCGGTGCCGGCAGCGCGGCCTCACACCCCTGGCACCACAAGTGAAGCTGAGCCTGGATCGGCTCAGCCTCCCGAGGCATCTCACGCGTTCGATGGTGTGGCTCGCAGGCCGCCGAGCAATGTGGCCAGGTAGCGGTGTGCGGTGTCGATCCGGTCGGCGGAAGCGCCGCCGTGGACGTCTACGGCGTAGGCGATGCCGCACATGAGCGGGACCAGGTCGGCGGCGGCCAGGTCGGGACGGACCGTCCCGGCCTCGCGGGCCCGGTCGAGGATTTTGGTGGCGGTCGACCACAGCGACGCCTTGAGCTTCCTGGTACGCGGCAGGGCATCCTCAGGTGCGGCGGTGACCGGGGCCAGGGAGGCGTCGGTGACCTGCGCCTCGACGGTGCGGGTCAGGAAGCCCTCGAGCGCCCGCCAGGGGTCGGTGTCGGCCAGCGCCTGCTCACCGTGCGCGGCCAGGGCTTCCAGGCAGGGAGTGGCGACGGTCTCCAGCAGCGCCTCGGGAGTGGAGAAGTGCCGGTAGACGGTGCCGACTCCGAGTCCGGCGCGGCGGGCGACGTCGTTGAGCTGCAATGGCGTGCCCTGCTCGACCAGCTCACGGGCGACGGCGACGATCCGGTCCCAGTTGCGGGCCGCGTCCTTGCGCAGTGGCGTCGTCATGGGGACATGTTAATCGGATGGCTCATCCGGATAGTCCCGCCGCCCGTGCCGGCATCACCTGACGGGTCAGGCCGCCACGAGGGGCGCGTGCCGCTCGCTGAGTCGGCGCACGGCCTCGGCGACGCGGGGGTCGGTCGCCGCGCGGAACGGCGCCACCGGGCGCGACTGGGCGCCGATGACGATGCCGGTTCGGCCCGTCAGAGCCTCGTCGGTGGCGGCGATGATCGAGGGCCTGGCGGCCACGGATGCCGGAGCCGCGGTCGAGCGTTCGAACTTGCGACGCACCAGCGGCCACAGCAGCCGTAAGGCTGGTGAGACGATCTTCGGGTCGGTCAGGGTGCCGTTGGTCATGTCGGTCGCGGCGCCACCGGGGTCGGCGGCGAAGACCGAGACGCCCATACCGTCCAGTCGCGTCGCCAGGTCGAGCGTGTAGGCGAGGTGGGCGAGCTTTGCGCGGCCGTACCAGTGGAAGCCGTAGTAGCCGCCGGGCGGCTCGACGGCGTCGAACACCCGCTTGGCGACGACGACCGCGCCCGAGGTCACGTTCACGATCCTGCTCGGCGCACCGGCCGTCAGCGTGGGCAGCAGCAGTTCCGTCAGCAGGTACGGCGAAAGGTGGTTGACGACGAACGACGCCTCGACGCCATCCATGGCCAGTCGCTCGGGGAACATCGCCCCGACGTTGTTGACCAGCACGGTCAGCGGTTTACCAGAGGCGGCATAGTCGGAGGCGATCCGGTCGGCGAGCGCGCGCACCTCGTCGAGCGAGCCGAGGTCGGCGGACAGGAACCGACCAGGGTGTGCCGGGTTCGCCGCGTTGATTCGGTCGACCGCCCGGGCGCCCCGGTCGGCGTTGCGTCCGACCACGGTGACCGAGAACCCGGAGGCAGCCAGCCCCAGCGCCGTCTCCAAACCGATGCCGGCCGTCCCGGCCGTGACCACAGCTGTCTTCCTCATGTGCTCCTCCACCCCAGATATTCGGATAGTTCATCCGCTTGACAAGGACCGTAGCACACATTCGGATGAACTATCCGGTTAGGATTCCGGGTGGCCGTTACCCATCCGCGATCCTCGTTTCCCCGCTGAGTGATGCCGCAGGCGGACGGCCCGGCAATGGGTGAACGTCAGGGCCGGAGGTACTTCAGGGGGAACTCGGACAAGGCATAGAGGCCGGCCTGGAAGCCCGCAACAACCACGATCGCCAGACGGCGGGGCATCCCCCGAACCCGTCTGACGATGTCAGAGTGGCGACCGCTCACTCGCCGGCGCGGGCAACGGCTGAAGGCTGCGTATGGGGGCAGAGCCCGCCGCCGGTCGTGCGGGGAATACGCATCCGGTGCAGAAGGGCACGAGTGGCACGGCGGCTGAGCGTGCTGCGCCACACGATCCCGAGGTGCCGGGCCCGCAAGTGCGAGAGAGTCCTTGTGCCAAGCCCGCTGTCCTCGAACCGTTCCTCGAGCACCACATCGGTGATCACGCCCCGAGCACAGTCCTCACAGACGCGATAGGTAACCTGCCCGACCACCTTACGGATGTGCACCA
This sequence comes from Streptomyces sp. 8N706, assembly GCF_052245415.1. Lineage (NCBI taxonomy): Bacteria > Bacillati > Actinomycetota > Actinomycetes > Kitasatosporales > Streptomycetaceae > Streptomyces > Streptomyces sp. 8N706. The sequence goes on from NZ_JBQQBW010000026.1 coordinate 57,290, forward strand.
GCAGCAGACACTGCCCTGCGTCCACCCCCGGGGCGGGAGAATGCACAAACTCCACGTCCCGATGGGCGAGGACCCTGCGATACCACCGGCCCTTGTGCCCTCCGGTGCGCCGGTGCCTGCCGTAATGCCCGACTGCCGGGCGCCGACCCTCCCCCGGGACAGCCGAATGACTGTAGTGGTCAGGAAGCGCATATTGTCCCGGCATGTCACACACCTGCCCTGCGCGTCGCCGGCCGATGCCCCGTCATGGCGCTCCCCCATCGGCTGCAGTCCGACACAGTTGTGGCTCAGCGGACGGTCAGCGAGCACCGTACATTTGGCGAGGTCGTCCAGCTGCGCCGGGCGCGGTGACCGGGTGGGGCCGCCCTTCAGTACAGACGGGGAGCTGCGCCGCGTGTTCTGCGCTGCTGGAACAAAACGGTCTCCCTGGTGCTCTACCATCGCGCCATTGCCGCTGCACTCCGGCTCGGCTCACGGCGCGGACGGCGGAGACTTCTTCGCCCTGGCCTCCTTCAGAGGCGGTTCCGCGGGGGAGGTTTCCCGCGCCTTGGCCGCCGCGACGCTGCGTTCCAGTTCTGCCATCAAGTCCACCGCACCGATGGGGGCAGTAGGGGCTTCGGGCGCGTGTGGCGGCTCCGCCCCGGTGAGTTTCGCCTCCACCACCCGCTCCAGGGCGCGCTGGTAGGCGTCCTCCTGCTGCTCCAGGTGGAAGCCACGGGTGAGTTGCTCCATGAGCAGGTCGGCCATCTCCAACTCTTGCGGGCGCGGTTCATGCGCCGGTGGTTCGAGGCCGTCGGCGGGCCGCAGTTCGTCGGGCCAGAGCATGGTCTGCATCGCGATGATCTCTCCGCGGGGCCTCAGGACGGCCAGGTTCTCGCGTGTGCGGATGACGGCGCGTGCGATGGCCACTTGGCCGGTCTCGCGCATGGCATCGCGCAGCAGGACGTAGGGCCGGGCGGCGACCGGCCCGTCGACGGAGAGGTAGTAGGCCCGATCCAGTAGCAGCGGGTCGATTCTGTCGGCCGGGACGAACGCGAGGACCTCGATGTTCTTCATGCTCGGTAGGGGGAGGTCCGCGAGGTCGGCGTCGGTGAGGATGACGGTGCGGCCATCGGCCTCGTAACCGCGGGCGATTTCCTCGCGGGGGATCTCGATGCCCTCGGCCTCGCAGAAGCGGTGCAGCCGCACCCTGGAGCCGCAGCGGGTGTGGACCAGGTGCAACGGGACGCTGTGCCGCGCCGTCGCGGGGTGTACGTCCACCGGAACGGACACGAGCCCGAAGGTGATGTGCAGCTTCACGATGGTCGGCGGCGGCATACACCCATCGCACCGCCACTGGGCAGTGATCGCATCTCCCCGCATTACTGCAGGTCGCGGTGCCCGTCCTCGCCAGTGAGCATGCTCGCAGCCGAGGTGGTCTCCGATGCGGTGTGCCAGCAGCTCTATCAGCGGCGCAGTCTGCCACGCGCGCAGTTGATCGTTTGAGATCGGCCGCCAGGCCAAGCGCGTGGCCCTGCACTACAGGCCATCGACGAATTGGCTTGCCTGCGGCCTATGGCTCCAAGTATTCGGGTCCCAGGTGGCGTCGGATTCCCCGGAGAGACCCCTGCCCGCATCGCCGAGGTGGTCCGAGGGCGTTCCGCGATGTTCCTGGTGAGTGATGGGCTCACGGATTCGCAGGCTGAACGTGATGGCATCGTCGGGGGAAATCGGCCGCGTAGATCATGGACACATCCACGCTGCCTGGGCGCTGTCTCCGCTGACGCGGTACTCCGCCCCCGGGCGTAAGCTGAGGATATCTGCCACGAAACCTACCAAACGGGTGAAAAGACTAAACCGCATGTCCACCAAGGACGAGGACACGTCAGGCGAGAGCAAGCGCCGGGGCGGCGGAGGGGCCGACGACCGGGGGCGGTCACGTCACGGGACCCGCACGGAAGAATTCGCTCCCAGCGGTGAGGAGACCGGCCGCCGTAGCCATCCCCGGCGGGTCTCAGCACCACGGGCCATGCAGAACGCTGCCGATCAGCTCGCGATCCTGCTCGGGACCGCACCGGAGTCGGTTTCGGCCCTGAAACCCACCGCGGACGGCTGGGAAGCGGACGTCGAGGTCCTGGAGCTGGCGCGAGTTCCCGACACGACGAGCGTCATGGCGACCTACCGGGTCATTCTCGATCCGGGCGGCGAGCTCATGTCGTACGAGCGCCGTCGCCGGTACGCGCGGGGGCAGATCGACTCCCGCGGCTAGCCGGCTTCTCTGTCGCGCGCCTGGTCCTGCAACGCGCCGCGTTCGTCCACCGGCACATGGTGGGGCGGGGAAGGAGTCGATGTGACTGTGATGTCGCAGGGCGGAACTGTCTCGCCAGGCTCGGGAGGGTCGGGCAACCTTTACGACGTCCTGGATCTCATCCTGGACCGCGGGCTCGTCATCGACGCCTTCGTCCGGGTTTCGCTCGTAGGCATCGAGATCCTCAAGATCGACGCACGCGTCGTGGTGGCCAGCGTCGACACCTACCTCCGCTTCGCCGAAGCCTGTAACCGACTCGATCTCGAGTCCGGGCGCAAGGCGCCCGCTCAACTGCCGGAGGTGGTCGGCGACATGGTGGAAGGCGGAGCGCAGGGCAAGAGCAAGGGTGCGCTCACCGGAGCCGTGGAGGCCGTTACCGACACGCTCCAGCAGAAGCGTGAGCGCGGTCGAGAGGAGCCCGAGGAGGAACGCGAGCACGCAGAGCGCCCTGCCCCTCGGCGGTCCGCCCGGCGAAAGAAGGAGGTGGAGTAGCCGATGTCCGTCTATGTGTATGCGATCACGGACTCGCGCCATCCACTCGATCTGAGCGGACTCAAGGGCGTCGGCGATCCACCGAATCCGCTACGGACCGTACGCGCGGGTGAGCTCGCCGCTGTCGTCAGTGACGCGCCGGAGGATCTTCGGGCCAAGAGACGTGACCTGAGCGCTCACCACGAGGTGCAGGAGCGGTTGCTCATCGACGGCACAGCCCTGCCGCTGCGCTTCGGACTTCTGGCTGCCGACGACAGTGCGGTCAGGAAGGAGCTGGAGGAGCGTGCGGAACAGTACGGCGAGCGCCTGAAAGGCCTGGAGGGACGCGTCGAGTTCAACCTCAAAGTGTCCCAGGAGGAAGAGGCTCTGCTGCGTGAGGTCCTCGAAGAATCCGAAGAGGCCCGCCGGCTCAACCGGACGATCCGCTCCGGCGAGGGCACGCCGGACACGCAGCTTCTGCTCGGAGAGTTGGTCTCCGGCCTGGTCCAGGCGCGCCAGGAGGCACGCGCCGAGGAGGTCGTCCACATGTTGAGGGCGATGGCGGACGAGGAACTGCTCGCGGCACCGACGCAGGACGACTTCCTGAACGTCTCTTTCCTCATCCCGCGCGAGAAGGCTCAGGAATTCGCACAGGCGGAACAGAAGCTGGCGGACACCTACGGCGACACCTTCGACTTCCGGCTGCGTGGACCACTCCCCCCGTACAGCTTCGTCTAGGAGGACGCCATGGGCATACTGACGCAGATTCTCACGCTGCCGGTCGCCCCCGTCCGAGGGGTCGGGTGGGTGGTGAATCGAGTCGTGGACGCCGCCGAGCAGCAGTACTACGACCCGGCAGCCGTGGAGAAGGAACTCGCGGAGCTGGAGAAATCCCTGCTCGAAGGACGCATCGACGAAGCGGAGTTCGACCGGCGCGAGGACGAACTACTCGACCGGCTCGAGGAGATCAGGGCTCGTCGAGGTGGCCATGCCCGCTGATCCGCCAGGAGAGGAACCGATGGGCGACGGAAAGCCGGGAACGACGTCGCTGTTCGTCTCCTGGCCTGCACGCAGGCAGGAAACTGCGGGCGAGAAGGAACCGTTCCAGGAGGAGGAGCGCCCACGCCGCTCGATGGCGGCGAGGCGCTCACCGACGAGTGGGAGCGAGGTCGGCGCACCGTGAGCGAACCCGTCCCCGGGGGCAGGCTCGGCCCTCCCCCTTCCAGGGCCATGTCCCCCTACGGCCAAGGGTCGTCAGCCAATCTGGCCGACATCCTTGAACGGGTGCTCGACAAGGGCATCGTCATTGCGGGTGACATTCAGATCAATCTCCTCGATATCGAATTGCTCACCATCAAGCTGCGGCTGCTGGTGGCCTCCGTGGACAAGGCGAAAGAGATGGGAATCGACTGGTGGGAACACGATCCCTCCTTGTCCTCCCGCGCCGATGGCCGTCGTTCCCTGGCGGAGGAGAACCGACGATTGCGCGCCGAGGTCGAATCGCTGCGTCGTGGAGCGGAACTGCCTGCCGCTCCGGAAATCCCCTCCTCCGAGGCGGACCGGCAGGAAGAAGCGCGGCAGGAAGAGCGACGCCGGGAGGGGTGAACCTGTGACAGGACACGTCATCTACACCTACGCCGTGGCCAGCCCGGTGAGCGGACTGGCCGAGGCTGTGGCCGCAGTAGGGGGAGTCGCGGGCGCGCCCGTCCGCCTGCTGGAAGAATCAGGATTGGCAGCCGTGGTGAGTCCCGTCCCCGCCGATGAGTTCGCCGAGGGCAGTCTGAGAGCGCACCTGGAGGACCTGGACTGGCTGGAGTCGATCGCCCGCTCGCATCACCTGGTCGTGGAGGCCGCCTCGGCTCTCACCACTGTCCTTCCGTTGCGCCTGACCACCATTTACCACGACGACGACAGGGTGAGGGAGATCCTCAGGTCCAGGCAGCAGGCGTTCAAGGGGCAGCTCGACCGCTTGGCGGACCACGTGGAGTGGGGAGTCAAACTTTACGTGGTTCCACCGGTTCCAACGGCGAACCAGTCGGCGTCCTCGGCATCGGCCCCTGCCGCAGAGGTCAGCCCTGGACGGGCATATCTCCGCAGCCGCCGGAGGGAGCACCACTCACGGGAAGACGCCTGGCGGGCAGCCGAGGAAGCGTCACGGCGTATCGATGCAGAAGCCCGCAAGCTCGCGATCGAACGGGCACGGCACCGGCTCCAGCAAGGCGACCTCGCCCAGGGCCCCGGCCAGAACGTTGTCAACGACGCCTACCTGGTTCCACGTGATCTCGGAGAGGAATTCAGCACACGGGTGACACGCGCTGCCGAGGGCTTTGAGGGCGTACGCGTGGAGATCACCGGGCCGTGGGCTCCGTACTCCTTCGCCGCGCCGTCGGAGGACCGAGCCGAGGAGGAGGCGTACGGCCCGTGACCGAGACAACGCGGCCACCGGCCGAACGTATGGAGCCGCCACTGGCCCGGCAGACCGCCCTCATCGACCTGCTCGACCGGTTGTTGAGCGGAGGCGCCGTGCTGACAGGCGACGTGGTCCTCTCCATCGCCGACGTCGACCTCGTGCGGATCTCCCTACGGGCCGTCATCGTCTCCGTCACCAGCCAGAACCCCGCCCCGTGGATGCCCGGGCTCGACCGTGCGGAGGAAGATGAGGACGGGCATGGCGCAGGACCGTAACGACACCACTGCAGCTCACCGGAGGAGAGAGGTCGCGGAGGCAGCAGCCACCGCATTCCGCCTGCTGCCGGCGCGCCGGTGGGAGATCCCACCGTCCACGGCGAGTGACCTTCAGCCGTACCGGCGGCTCGATACCGACCCCGATACGGTGGAACGCGACCTCCTCAAGCTCGTCCTCACCCTGGTGGAACTTCTCCGACAGCTTATGGAACGTCAGGCTCTGCATCGGGTGGACCAGGGGGACCTTTCGGAGGAACAGGAGGAACGCATCGGAGCGACATTGATGATCCTTCACGACCGCATGAGCGATCTGTGCGCCCGCTATGACCTGACCATGGATGACCTCAACCTCGACCTGGGCCCACTGGGCACCCTGCTCCCACCCGGGCCGGAATGAGTGCGGTTTGCACGGTGAGGGGACGGGTCGTGTCAGCAACGGCTACCACGGTGCGGGCCGCCTTCGGCAACGGAGACTCCCCCGCCGTCGCTCTACAGTCCCGGTCCATTCAGCACGCCACCGGCTACTCCCTCCTCCGCGCTGTCGCGATCACCGCGCTGTTCATGCCCCTGGCCATCGGCCGCTACCGGTGCATCCCACGAGGCTGAGGGTGGCCCCGTGTCCGCAGCCGCCTCGCCGCGGACCCTCTCCGGCCGGACCACCGCCCCGCCGCTCGCCGCGCCCACGCACGCCAGAGCCGCCCACTGCACCATCTTCAGGTGTTCGTCCAGGACAAGCACTCCCGCAAGGCCCGCGCTCGCGGGTTCCAGGCTGGTCAGCACGCCCACCGTCCGCGCCGGCAGCCGCCGCAGGGCTGCCAGCTCCAGCGAGTACGGGAGCACCACCGAAAGCACGGCCACCACAGCCCCGGTCAGCAGCACCCGAGGGGCGAGCAGCTCCATCCCCTGACCCACCATGCCCAGCGGCACCGCCAGCACGGCGGCCCAAGCCACCGCCAGGGCCAGCGGACCGCCTCCCGTGCTGCGGGCTCCCACCTTCTTGCTCAGCAGCAGGTAGGCAGCCATAGAGGCCCCCGCGGCCAGAGCGAGAAGCACCCCGAAGAGCGGGAAGCGGGCGTCGTTCGGGGCATGGAAGAGCCACACTCCACATCCCGCCAGGACGGCGCAGCCCGCGTCGCGGAGGCGGCGAGAGGTGAGTAGGGCGAGGGTGACCGGGCCGAGGAGCTGGAGGGCGCTGGCCATGCCCAGGGGCAGGAGGAGCAGCGCGGGATAGATCAGGTTCATACCGGCGATAGCCGTCCCGAAGCCGAGTACCAGGACCGTGTCCGTACGGCTGCGCGGGAGCGAGGGTCGGTACAGGAGCAGTAGAAGCACCGCAGCCAGCCCGAGACGCAGGGCCACGGCTCCCGGCGCGCCGACCGCGGCGGAGAGCTGCTTGCCGATGGCCTGCCCGAACTGGATGCTCAGCACGCTTCCGAGCATCAGCGTGGGAGCGGAAGGCTTCGTCATGCCTCCAGGCTCGGCGCCGCAAGCATGCACGTCCAGCAAACCTTTTTGCATGTAATCGTTTAGGCTTGCCTACATGATTGACCCCCGGCTGCACGTCCTGCGGGCGCTCGCCGAACACGGCACGGTGACCGCGACTGCCGCCGCGCTGCACTTGACCCCGTCGGCCGTCTCCCAGCAGTTGCGTCTGCTGGCCCGCGACCTGGAGGTGGAGCTGCTGCGGCCGGAGGGGCGAGGAGTGCGGCTGACACCGGCTGCGCACGTCGTGCTCCGGCACGCCGACACGTTGCGGGTGCAGTGGGAGGCCGCCCAAGCAGAGCTCGCCCAGCAGAGCGCAGCCACCCGGGGCACGCTGCGGCTGTGCGGGGTCTCCTCCGCGCTGGCCGCGCTCGCCGCCCCGGCAGCCGCCCGGCTTCAGCAGACACACCCGCTGGTGGAATCGCTGATCGTCGAGGAGGAGAGCGCCGAGTGCTACCGGCTGCTGCTCACCGACGAGGCGGACGTGGCCCTGGTGCTGCCTGGCCCGGACGCGCCGCCCGTCACCGACGCCCGCTACGAGCAGGCACCGCTGCTGATCGACCGACAGGATCTGCTGGTCGCCGAGGGACACCGGCTCGCCCGGCCCGAGGGAATCGAACTCGCAGAAGCCGCTGGGCAGTCGTGGATCGTGAAGAAACGGAACAACGACACCTACCCGCTGGTGATGGCGGCGTGTGCGGCGGCCGGGTTCACTCCCCGCATCGTCCACCAGGTCAAGGAGTGGTACGCGGTCTCGTCGCTCGTCGCCGAAGGGTTCGGCGTCTGCCTCATGCCAAGGATCGTGCCGCTTCCCCAGCACGCGGTCACGCGGGTCCCCTTGCGGGGCGAACCGGTTCCCGCGCGGCGGTTCTTGACCGCCATACGGCGCGGCAGCTCCGCACACCCTCTCGTGATCGCCGGACTGGACGCGCTGCGCGAGGCGGCGTCGGCCCACTGTTGACGGCTGGACGGCCGCCAACGCGTCGCGCGGACGGGGTCCAGCCAAGGTGAGGCCAAAAAGCCACAACGAGGCACCCTGCAGGCGGGATCCTCAGCTGTCGGCGCCTTCGAGTTGGCACGGGAGGCGGCTCTGCGGAGCTGCTCGAGCTGGATGTGGTTGTAAAGGGTGCCGAGGGAGACGCCGAGGATCTTGGCGATGGTCGTGACGCTGTTCTCCGTCTGTGGCCTACCGGGCGTGCGAGGCGGCCCAGTCGAGGGCGTCGTCCGGAGGGTATCCGGGCGGTGGTCCCCGTCAAACGCCTGCCCCCGGATGGTACGGACAGACGTGCGCCTTTGGTGACCCACGTTTCCCTTCCCTCTCTCCGGCAGGACAAAGGGTGGCTCCGTGTTCAGTGGTTCGGACACCGTTACGCTGCTCAGCGGGTGTCGACAATGCCGCCGGTCACTGCAATGACTTCGCCGACCGTGTAGCTGGAGTCGGCGTCGGAGGCGAGGTAGACGTACGTCGGTGCGAGTTCTTCCGGCTGGGCGGCGCGGCCGAGCGGTGCCTCGCTGCCGATCTGTGCGAGTCCGTCGGGCGGCATGTGCTGATCGGCTTCGTTGAGCGGTGTCCATGTCGGGCCTGGTGCCACCACGTTGGCGCGTATGCCTCGCTGGGCCAGGTGCGTGGCTATGGACTTGGTGAAGGTGATCAACGCAGCCTTGGACGCTGCATAGTCGATCATGGTCGTGCTGCCTTTGAGGGCTTCCTCGGTGGCGGTCGCGATCACCGCATCGCCCGGGTCCAAGTGCGGCAGGGCGGCCATGACCAGGTGGAAATACGCGTACACGTTCGTCTTGAACGTCCGGTCCCAGTCCTCGGCGGTGAGCTGCTCCAGCTCAAGCTTGCTGTTCAGGTAGGCAGCGTTGTTGACGAGGATGTTCAGCCCACCGAGTTCCGCCACGGTCTGCTTGACGGCGTTACGGCAGAACGCCTCGTCGGTGAGGTCGCCGGGCAGGAGCAGACATCGTCGGCCCTGCTCCTGCACGTCACGATGGACTTGTTCCGCGTCCGCGGTCTCATCGGGCAGGTGCACGATGGCGACATCGGCACCTTCCCTCGCGTAGAGCAGTGCGACGGCCCTGCCGATGCCGGAGTCCCCGCCGGTGATCAGCGCAATCTTGCCTTCCAGCTTCCTGCTGGCGCGGTACCGGCTTGCTCGATAGCGCGGCGCGGTCCGCATGTCGCTCTCTCGGCCGGGCCACTGCTGTTTGTCCGAGTCGTAGGGCGGGGTGGGCTCGGAGACGACCTGCGATGCGGACTGTTCGTGCTCGGGCATCAAGGTTTCCCTTTCGCCGGGGATTCACACGACAGGGCGCTTGGCGCCGTGCCGTGCCTTCTGTGCGGCGCGTGCCCGACCAGGGCGACGGTCATTCTGAGGCCCCCTGCGGCAGCGGGAGCGCGGTTCGACCGCCCGGAGCGATGAGGCGGTGAGCAGGGAATCGTCCTCAACGCGGGCTCCGGGTAGCCGGTATTGGGCAGCGATCAGCGCGGCGTCGATGTCCTGGGTGCCGGTGGCCAGACACAGGGTGTAGCTGATGTCGTACAGCCGCTGCTGCGCTTCGGCGCCGCCCTCGCGTGCGTGCAGGATCTGCAGGGTCTCGTACTGCTCGACAAGATCGGTCAGGACCGCGTGGTGAGCCATCAACACTGCCGGTGCTCCCTTCCGGTACGTACAACCTGGATTTCGGTCTGTCGGGCGGCTACCCGCTCCCACCCGGGCCATTCGATCTACACGGGCCGATGGGTGCCCGGCCGGCTGAAGGCCCTGGTCGCCTGGTCGGCCGGATCCGGTGGGGTCCGCGCGGGCCAGTGCTCAGGATGGCGGCAACGTACCCGGAACGGATTCACTGGGATGCGGCCGGCCGCAGCATCGCAGGCGCTCTGTTGGTCTCGGGAGTGCTGCAGTCGACCTGGGACCACCAGTTGGGGTCGCCGGTTTCGAGATGCTTCAGCAAGATGCCCTCTGGCAGTGCCCATGGCGAGATGGTGAGGGTGTCAATGCCGGTCAGCTTCATCACCGTGTGCGCGACCACGGCCCCGGCCAACGACTGCCGGGCGCGGGCGGCTGAATTACCGGGCAGGTTGGCTCGCTCGGCCGTAGGCAGACTTGCCAGCTCTTGCAGGGCCAGGTCCTCTCGCGCGAGTTGGCGCGAGAGGAAAGGCCCTTCTGGGGCTCCCCGCACCGTCGCGCCAGCTTGCTGGAAGGGCGCGAGCTGGCCACCCCGGTCCGGCGGCGCTCCCACCGTATGCGGGCGGTGACATCCCGGAGTTCATGGCGCGCCCGCCGCCGGACCGCCTTGACCGCCTGCGGCTTGGGCGGGTCCTGCTTACCGAAGTACTCACGGGTCAGTCGGCCTGCCCCCAGAGGCAGGGAAGCCGGAAGATCCGGCATACCACTGCGGCCGAACGCCACTTCCAAGGACCGCCACCGATGTCGAACAGGGCCATCGGCCCCGGCACACCAGCCCACCCAGCGGCGAGCGGCCAGGAACATCCGCTTAGCCTGCGCTTTATGAGCCCCTGTTTTGCCGGCGGCGGCCAGAGGCCCGGCGAGGTGGTCATCCGCCGGAGTTGTCATACGGGAGGTCGAGGATGATGTCGGCGGCACGGGCGATGACAGGGGCGCGGGTGGTGCCGGGGTGGTCGGCTGCGAGGAAGTGGCTGCCGATGGCCGTACAGAAGGCGAGCAGGGCGCGGGCCTCGACCTCGTCGGGGTCGACGCAGAAGGTGCCGATCGCGTCGCGCGCCAGCTGAATACGCTTGTTGTCCACGCGGCGCAGGCGTTCGGCGACGGTGTGGTCGCGGCGGGCCCAGTCGCGGATGGCCAGGTCGATGGGCAGCAGGCGGTCACTGGAGAAGGTGAGCTGTCCGGCCAGGCGGACTTTGTCCCGCGCGTCGCCGCCCTCCCGCTCGACCCGGTCGATGACGTCGTCAACGCTCTCGCGCTCCCAGGTGTCCAGCATCTCGTCCAGCAGTGCGTCGCGGTCAGCGAAGTAACCGTAGAAGCCGCCCTTGGTCACTCCCAGCGCCTTGGCGAGCGCCTCGACCCGCACTGCGTCCACACCGCCTGCGGCCAGTGCCCGCAGCCCCTCCTCGATCCACTTATCCCGCGGTGTACGCAATGCGCCCATGTGTGGCCCACTTCACCCTGTCAGGCCTGTTGTACGGTGCCGTATAAGAGGCCTAGCCTAGTCTCGCGTTGTACGGCATCGTATAACCCGAGAGGGGACACCGTCATGTCATTCGGTTTCGTTGCCTTCCACTACCCGGCCCCCGAGCACGTCGAGGAGTTCGTCGCCGAGTGCCACCAGGTCGCCGAGGCGATGCGGCGGCAGCCGGGCTTCGTGTCCGTCGGGGTCTGGGGCACCCCGGACGGCGACGCCGTCGTCACCACCGGAGCGTTCGAGTCCGAGGAGGCCTTCCGGGCGACGGCCGACCTCGCCCGCGAGCTGGGCGCGACACCCGACGGCTTGAGCGACCTGGAGGTCAGGCCCCGCGAGGTTAACTTCCTTGTGTCGCGGTAGGAGAGCCGAGAAGAAGGATCAGCGCTTGACTTCGCCGCATCCGCTTAGCGCGGGAACTGGAGCGGGGGTGGGTACTCAACGTGCGAGGTTATGCGGGATTCAGGAAGTCGCCGACGCTTGACGTTGCTCACCGGTCAGTCGGGGGACGGCGATTCACGCGGCGCGGCGAGGCGTGAGCCTTACTGACGCCGCTGGCCAAGGACACAGAACTCATTACCTTCGGGGTCTGCCAATACAACCCACGATGGGTCACCCTGGCCGATATCAACACGCTGTGCGCCATGAGCCACCAGACGAGCCACCTCGGCGTCCTGGTCATCAGGCCTGAAGTCGAGATGCAGTCGGCTCTTAACCTTCTTGCTCTCATCAAGCCGGACGAAGTCCAACCCCGGCAGGCGATCCGGCTCCGGGCGGATCTCGAACTCCTCATCAGAGGAGTGGACCACAACCCAACCAAGAGCCTCGGCCCACCACTGTCCCAAGGCCGCCGGGTCTACCGAGTGAACAACTACCTGTTCCCATTCCAAGGTCATCCGCCGAGCTTAGACCTGCCATGGCTTCGAAAAACAGGCACTCAGGCCTCCCTCATCGGGCTGCTCCCGAGCGCCTTTCCCCTCGCGGAGCCACGCGAGAAGGACTGAGCCCCGGCGGGCACGCCCGGTCGCGGTCCTGCGCTGCAAGCACTGCTCCTACCGGCGCGACCAGTCGTGCGTCCATCCCACCCGGGCCTGGCTGTGGCGCGAGGACCTCAGCAAGCCCAAGCGCGTTCCGACGCCCGCTCAGGAATGGGCCCTGGACCGTTCCATGGCCGCCCGGCGGCCTGCCCCGAGTGCAAGCGCCGGTACTACTACTGCCTCCCGCTGCGCACCCAAGGCTGTTGCAATGCATGCAACACCGGCATGCACCGTCCCGCCACCTTCGCGGCCCTGCCCGTCCTGACCCGCGCCGCCAGCACGATCGGCGACTTCTGGGTCCAGAAACGACTTCTGCGCCCGCGTGAAGGGCGCCTCCGACCCCGTCCCGGTCAGGACCCGGCCATCAAGAAGAAGACCACCCACGGCACCGCCGACGGCCGCAAGGCGTGCCTGCACCACTGCCTTTCTCTCGGGCTTGAAGGTCGAGTGGACGCGGCGGGCGCCACGTTTTCCCAGCTCAGTGGCATGACTCGTTCGGTGCCGTGTCCGCGACAGGTGTCGTGGATGCAGGCAGCGACTGGTACGGCCCAGATATTCACGAGCTCGACAGCACAGGGGGGCTTCAACTCGTTCCGATGCCAGACCGTGGCGCGTTGACCGTTCAGCGCTGGTGCCAGACCAGCGTGTAGCGCCAGAACAGTCGCCGGCGCAGCCGTGCGCCGGGTAGTTCGTGGCGAGCCTCGCGCACGATGTCTGCGAAATTCATGGTCGCCGGTCGGGTCGGGGCAGTCATCGAGGTCGGTCGCGGTGACTTGCGGCCCTTGTTCTTGATCCATGCCATGGCGACATTCGACGGAATGGCGACGGCGTCGATCAGGTAGTCGCTCCGAGACTGTGGGCGGTAGAGACCGATGACGACCAGGGTTCCGCCGGGCGCCAGGTGCTGTCGAAAGCGGGTTAGGGCGTCGCTGAATGGCAGGTGATGGATGGTGGCGACACATGTGATGACGTCGTAGGGGCCAGGGGGTATCTCGTTCAGTGCGTCTCCGGCGGTGAAGGTCACCGGGGCGGGCGGGGCTGTGAGCTCCCACGCGCGAGCGACGATGTCGGCGTCGACGTCGATGCCGTGAACCACTCCTGCCCGTGAGGCCAGGAGCCTGGCAAGGTCACCGCTGCCCGATCCGACGTCCAGGGCGCTGTTGAAGCGTCTCGGGAGCTGGCGCAGGATCCACCGGTGGTAGTGGGCGTTGTGGTCCCAGGGATGGGTGGCATGGAACTGTTCGAGTGCTCGAAGGATGCGGGGCAGCAGTGTCGTCATGGCGTGAGTCCATCAGAGGTCGGTCGTCTGGGACATTGTCGTCGGGCAACCACTGACGGCGATGATGCCGTCAGCGGTTGAGCTGGGCCATCAGCTCACGGTTCGCGGCGCGGGCGGCTTCAAGGTCTTCGTCTCGTTCCGCGAGTTCGCCGCGCAGGTCGAGAATCTGCTGTGCCAACTCGGTGGTGCGGCGTTTGAGCGTCTCGATGTCGGCCGGGGCGCCGAGTCCGGAGGCCTCCCAAGCCGCCTGTCCCAGGGCCTCGGAGAGCCGCCGTTCGAGCCGGGTGATGTGCGCGGACAGACGGCCGTTTCGGGCCGTCAGATTCGCGACGTCGGCCAGCAGCGACTGGCGGCTGACCTGAGTTCCGGTCGTCGTGCCGGGCGGAGGTTCGGACGCTCGGGCGAGGACGGCCGCGTGCAGGTCACTGTGCCGGGGGATCAGACTGCGGTGGACGCCGGCGGCGCGGGCGACGGACGAGATGGTGATCTCCTCGCCGTCTGCGGCCAGCTTATCGAGGCCTTGAGGACACGGGTCCGTCGGCGGTCGGAGTCTGCGGCCCGCGCTCGGGCCAGGTGGTCCAGTGATGTGGTCAAGCGTCACGCCCCAGCCGCAGGTCCGGCTCCGGCGGACGGATGCCGGGCATGCCGAGGGAGACGGTGCGGGTCTTACGCAGGGTTCGCGTGGCCTCCGTGATTTGCTCGCGTTCGTCGTCCGTGAGCCCGTCGAGGTCGGTCTCGACGCGGCGGATCAGCGTGCGGATGCGCTTGATTTCCTCTTCGGAGGGGGTCGCCTCGGTGCGGGCCCAAGCGTCCAAGTGGGCTGCTGCGGCGAGGCGTTCGCGGTCCCGGAGCAGAGTGTCGAGGTAGGTCCGCAGCTCGGGCAGGTAGGACGGGTCGGTGCGGAAGTGGTCGCAGCCGACGCAGCGGAACCGGAACGGGCAGCCGTGGCCGCGGGCCTTGACGTTGCTCGGTTCGACGCAGATCCCGTAGGGGACGGAGACCTGGCCGATCCGCAGGCGGGCGTGTTCGTGCTCCAGGAGCTGGCGGGCCTGGCGAATCCGTTCGCAGAGCGTGGGGATGAACGCCGTCTGTCAGGCCGGCCCGGCGCGAGAGCCGGTCGAAGAGGTCGTTCAGGGCTCCGGGTGGCATGGGTGCCCCCAGCGGAGGCCGGAAGAGGTTCACCAGGACGAAGTCGCTGTTGCGGGCCTCGCGGCAGGAGTCTCGTTCGACGACGTACTGGTCGTAAGCCTGAACCAGCAGGAAGTCGACCGGGACGGCGCGCGAGCGCTTCGACTTTGCCCAGGCGCCGTTGTCGTTGTCCCGTCGCACTACGTGCAGGTGGGAGCCGGGGATCCGGCAGCCCAGCACGCTGGCGCCCAGGAGGAAGTGGATGTCCTCGCGCCGCGGCATGCACCCCAGCCCCGCCTTAGCCGTCTGACGTGCTGGCTGCTGTGGCGCTGGTGCCGGACAACGGGATGACGGCCGCGCCGGCTGGGAGCAGGGCGGTGACGATCGAGCGGAAGCGCATCGGAAACTCCGATTCTTGTGGAGTGAGGCGCCTTGCCTAACACGCGTTGCTCGCCGCCGCACCGGGAAACCTGGTGATCCCTGTCCTTTGACAGCGAACCCAGTCGCTGCGTCATCCAACCCAGTCGACGCCGCTTACGTCGCCCCGGCACACCAGCCTGAGCGGAGCTGTCGATGCTGCTCCTCCGCAGTTGCTGGGCCGATGCGGACTTCCACGACGGCAGGCAGCGCCACCGCCCCAGCCCCCGCCAAAACCTGTACAAGAGGCCACTTGGACAGGGAAAACGCAACTTCGACATGGCCCGCACAGGCAGCTACCTTCACCTGGACTTCGGCGGTCACCCACGGTCGCACAGGGGTTCCTTCAGGTAAGCCACCGCGACGGGATGAGTTGGTGACGCCCCACGAATCCTCGCCCCATCCGTAAGCCACCGAACCGGGTCCACACCAGGCACACCCAATCAGGGAGAGACGCATGCCCCATCTTGCTCTGTACACATTCGGCGTCCTGAAGTCACCTCTCGCCGATCCCGCACCTCTCACGCGCGAGTTCCACGACAGCGCTGAGGCCATCTACCGGAAGATCGGCCAGCACCCCGGATACCTCGCTCGTGCTGAAGCGGCAGACAGCGACCGGGGCACACACTTCGACTTGGACTGGGGTGCATGGGGAGAGTTCGCCGTACCGACCTGGTACGGCAAGGGCCATACCGTGGAAACCACCGCCCTGGCCGCGACCCTCTCACTCTGGACCGACCTGCGCCCCGCCTTCGACGCCATCTACACCGGTCTGCACCGTGAGGCGCTGAACAGGCGTTACGACTGGTTCGAGAGGACAGGACACCCGGGTTACGTGTTCTGGTGGGTCTCCGACGGCGTGATACCCACCTGGCAGGACGGGGTTTCCAGGCTGGAGCACCTCCACGACCACGGGTCCGCGCCGCACGCCTTCACCTTCCACCACTCGTTCGCCCTGGATGGAACTCCGACCCGGATCAAAGGCATGGGGCCGAAGAGCGACCAGGTTCGCTGACAAGGAAGCCTGAACGACTGGGTTCGCCGTCAAACGCCTCGATTGAATGACGGCGAACCATCCCACTCGAAGGGGGGCCTGGCAGACAGTCCCCTCGCTTTTCGTCACCCCGGACCGTCCATTTCGTCGCCGCCCCGCTTTTGATGAGGAACCACGGGAAGCCCGAGGGAGACCGGACCGCTTCGGGCGAAGCGCCGGGCCTGCTCGCGCTTGCTGCGCAGGAAGGCGAGGTGAGGTCGAGTCCGTCGATTTCACCCCGCCGGTCTCCGGCGACAGCGCGCTCGCGGCGGGCGAGGAGGTCCTCCTCCAGCTCGTCCAGGCGGGGCAGCATCTTCGGGTTGATGCTCAGCATCGGACAGCGGATGCAGGCGTGTTCGTGCTGGCAGGGGGTGCCGTATGGCCGTCCGCAGGAGCCGAGTTCGACGCGGCGTTTGTCGAAGTACTCGTTGAACTCTGTCCATTCCGCCTCGGTCAGCTTGCGGTACTCGCTCTCGGGCCGCTCGGCCCGGCGCCGGTCGAGGAACTGCTGGTAGTACCGGACCACGTCTTCGTCGAACACCGAGACGTAGCCGCGAGTGGTCTGGATATTCAGGTGGCCAAGCAACGCGGCGCCGATGTGGATCGGCAGGCCATTGTTGACCAGCTCGGTCGCGAAGAGCCTGCGGAAGTCGTGGGCGGCGAACTTCACCTTGGCGAAGCGGGGATCGGTGGCGACAAGGCCCTCGGCGGCCCGGCGGATCATGCGCCACATCGTCGTGGTGGACATCGCCCGCAGCCCGCCGCCGTGGGGTCGGCGATCTCGATGCCGAAGACGGTCAACGCGCCGCAGACGTCGAACTGGGCCCGTCGGATCGACTGGCGGCTGACCGTCAGGGCCAGTGTCCGTTCGCAGAAGTCCTCCAGCACCGGGTCCTTGGCCAGACTGCGAAACCAGCCGATGTAGTTCGAGAAGCGGTAGGAGCGGAAGGCCAGCAGCGACGGCTGGATCAGCCGCATCGCGAAGGCATGGCCGGCCGCAGTGTTCAGGCGGCTGTGCATCGACGTGCTGCGGCCGCGGTGTAGGTCCTGGGCCCGACGGCCCCGCTCGTTGAGTCCGGCCGATTCCCAGCAGTCCTGCCAGGTCCGGCCCGGGAACTCAGCCAGGTGGACAAGCAGCCCGGTGCAGGCGTCGGCAGCCGGCGAGCCAGGAACGGTCCTCTCTACGACCCAGCGGTGGCGGCCGAGCCGCTGTGAGGACTCGATGCCCTTGCGGGCGATGCGGTGGCGGATGCCGCGCTTGCTGTCGGCGCAGGTGATCGTAGTCGTAGCCCTTGTCGGCATGCAGTTTCGCCGGCCGTCGACGGCGCGGGCCGCGGCGGGAACGGATGGGCGGAATACCGCGCACGGGTGGTTCAAGGCCCTGGCTGTCGTGCAGGTTCGCCCCGGAGATGCCCAACGACAGCGGCAGTCCGTTCCGGTCGGTGATCAGATGGATCTTCGATCCCAATGTGCCACGGTCGGTCGGATGCGGTCCCGTCAGTGGCCCCCTTTTGCTGCCCGCAGGCTGACGGAGTCGATCGCGCACCGCGACCGGTCCGACTCACCCCGGGCACCGAGTTCATCGAGGATGACGCGGTGGAGCCGGGCCCACACCCGGTCCCGGCTCCACCGCGCGAATCGCC